>JAZDDW010000063.1:0-9481 GCA_043809365.1 bacterium | reverse complement strand
GACGATCAGACGCTAAAACAAGCGCTTGAAACACGAAAAAGTATTTGAGAGTATTCGCCTATGATTTATGTATTGTTTGGCCCTCCGGGAGTTGGTAAAACTTATATTGGCCAGTTGTTGAGCCGTTCGTTTGATTTACCTTTTTTTGATGCCGATACACTGATAGATTCTGAGGAGAGACAACTACTTCAATCTGGGGAATACGATCAATCAGCAAGAGATCGATTTGTTTCAAAATTGATTAATCATGTTGAAACCCTGATTGTCGATCATGGAAGAGTTCAAGATTTAGTTGTGGCAGAAGCATTCACAAAAGAAAAAAACAGAATTGAATTTATGAAAAAATTTCCAAACAATGTTTGTTATATTATGATAAATACTCCGGTAGAAGTTGCCAAGAGTCGTGCTAAAAAAAGATTAGATAGTGGTCACCACGTGATTAACAACGTTGCTTTGGAATTAATTTGGAAGGAATTTGAACAACCCAGATTGTTGTATATGTCTCTAAATAATTATGAAGTTGTAGACCGCGAATTGGTCATCCAATTCAGAAATCTGTTAAAATTACTTCGAAAGGGGAGAAGTATATGAAAGTTGTTTTTATTGCATCACATACGCAGAAGAGAGAATTGGGCGTTTATTATAACAGGACTGTTAAATTTTTAGAGGAAAAGGGCTTGGAAGTTTCTACGGGAAGCTTGTTTGATGAAAAGTTAGAAAAGGAAGCGACCGCTAACAGAGAGAAGTGGTACAAGAAATCACTTCAAGAATTGCACAAAGCAGATTTGATGGTTGTTGAGATATCTTATCCATCCACTGCGAACGTGGGTCATGAGTTAACATATGCGCTAGAGATTGGTAAACCCGTTATCGCGATTTACCAAAAAGGCAGGGAACCTGTATTTTTGAAAGGTCGGGAAGACGAAAAGTTACTATTATTTGAGTATACGACTGACGATTTAGAAAATATTTTAGATGCAGCTCTCGAATATGCGACCGATGTCCAGGATGTAAGATTTAATTTCTTTATTTCACCCCAAATTGGCAGATTCTTAGATTGGATGTCGAAGAAAAAACGCATTCCACGGGCGGTGTATTTGAGGAAATTAATCGAAGAAGACATGCGGGCGAGTAAAGAATATAACGAAGGTGAAGATGGCAAGGAATAAGACTCGGGCGGAGAAGATCCGGTCGGGATACCGGTTGCAGAATTTTAAACTTGCTGAGGGTGCGCGGAGGGAAGTCAAAGATGCGAGTGAGTTTGGATATCTCTCGAGTGAGTACGTACTCAAGGATTTGCGGAAGACTGTACTATATTCTTTGGTCATAGTGGGGCTACTTGTGATGGCAAAGAGATATTTGGGGTAGGGTATAGTAGAGCTATGGGTATTTGGCAAAATGTGGGGCAAAATCTAGCGGGACTGGCGAAGCATGTGGCAAAAAAGGTGGTGGCTGAACCAGTCGAGATTATTAAAGACGTAGTTGGCCAGAATATCGAACACGGTCAACAGACAAAACAACAGAGTGATGATCCTAACCAAAATAATCCGGCAAACGATTTGGCAAAGGCTGGATTTAAGACAAAGGAAGATTTCCAGAAATACCAGGGATTGTCGGCAAAAAAAGATGATTTGGAACTGTCGGCGATCCGTGGGAAACTGGTGAGAGAGTGGGGGCTGGATACCAATATTGAGTCGGGGATGCAAAAGGCAAGGGCAGAATGGGAACAGAAAGAAGAACAGCGGAAGAAGGTGGAAGAGAAGAAGGAGGAGCAGAAAAAGGAGTTTGAGTTTGAGAAGAAGAAACAAGATGATTTGGCACTAAAAGTAGCAACGAGTGAGGCGAATCCGGAGAATAAGGCGTGGGGAGCAGGGTGAACGCTTCGCTTGCAGTGACACAGTTGCACAGTGACACTGTGACACGTAAGATCACAGTATGAGAATATTTAATTCTTTGAGTAGAAAAGTGGAGGAGGTGGTACCGATTGTACCGGGGAAAATCGGAATGTATACGTGTGGGCCGACGGTTTATAGTACGGCCACGATCGGGAACTTCCGGACTTACATGCTCTGTGATTGGCTCAACCGGAGTCTGCGGTATTTGGGGTACGAAGTAAAATCGGTGATGAATCTGACGGATGTGGGGCATTTGACGGGGGATAATGAGGGAGATAGTAGCCAGGGTGAGGATCGGTTAGAGAAAGCTAGTCGCAAGGAGAGTAAAACGGCCTGGGAAATTGCCAAAAACTATGGGAATGAGTTTGTAGAACACCTGCAGATTTATAATATTATTAAGCCAGATGTGCTCTGTAAAGCTACCGAACATATTGCTGAACAGATTGCGATGATCGAAAAACTAGAAGCCAAAAGCCTTACTTACAAAATTGCTGATGGAATTTATTTTGATACAGTGGCCTATGAAGCAATGGGATTTGAGTACGGCGAACTTTCCAATTTAGATGAGATAAAAAAGGGAGCACGGCTAGAGCCTAATCCAGAAAAAAAGAATCCCCGTGATTTTGCATTGTGGAAGTTGTCTCCGAAGGATGGTACGAGGAGACAAATGGAATGGGAGAGTCCATGGGGGGTTGGATTTCCCGGATGGCATATTGAGTGCTCGGCTATGTCTACTAAATATCTGGGAGAGCAATTTGATATCCATGTGGGAGGAGAAGACCTCAAAAGTACGCACCACCCGAATGAGATTGCCCAGTCAGAAGGAGCCACGGGAAAGAAACCGTTTGTAAAGAATTGGGTGCACGGAGCCTTTATTTTGATTGATGGGGGGCGGATGGGGAAGAGTTTGGGGAATGCTTATACAGTGACTGATTTGGTGGAGAAAAAGATTGATCCTTTGGCGCTGCGCTACTTCTATTTAACGGGGCATTATCGTCGCCAGCTCAATTTTACGTGGGAGGGGCTATCGTCTGCGGCGAGTGCACTGACGAAGTTACGAGGGATTTATCAAGCTAGTATAGGCGAAAAAGAACGGACGGTGTTATCACCTGAAAAGATGGATAAAGTACAACTTTTGCAAACGAAATTTAGAGAGCGAATTGAGGATGATTTGGATCTTCCTGGAGCACTGGCTGTCACGTGGGAAGTGGCGAAAAGCAATATTCCCGGGAGGGATAAAGCGGAGCTACTCGTCGAGTTTGATCAGGTGATGGGGCTAAATTTAATGGCCAATGGCCAATGGCCAATGGTCAAGGATTTGCCAGAACAGGTGGAAAAGTTGATCGAGCAGAGGGAGGCAGTAAGGAAAATGAGGAACTATGCTGAGGCCGACAAAATCCGGCTAGATATAGAGAAGTTGGGATATAGATTAGAAGATAAGGGTGGACGCACGAGAGCGATCAAGAATGATTAAGTGGTTGGTGGCGATACTGGTGGGGGTGGGGGCTATTATCTTAATCTCAAATCATAAACCCGCCTGCCGGACGGGCAGGTTCTCAAATTCTCAAATTGAGCAACAAGCAATAAAAAAAGAACTTCCATACGAAAAGTATAGTTTTGAAAATTTAGCTAAGCGGGGAGGGGTTGCGAGTAAGATCGGATATAGCGAGAGTAAATTTTACTATTACAGTGAGGGAAGAAGGATCAGCGGTGAGGTGAATAATGTGGGGGGAGAAGTGAGGGGAATAGTTATTATGGCAAGAGGGTACATAGATAAAGAGATCTACAAAACGGGGATGGGGACACACAATGCGGCGAAATATTTTGCCGAGCAGGGATATGTCACATACGCACCTGACTTTTCGGGATATGGGGAGAGCGACCCAGAAGATCCCAACGCGCTAGGCGCGCGACTAGTAAAGCCGGTGGAAATCTTAGATCTGATTGCATCGGTTCCAACAGGCAAGTCAATTTTTTTGTGGGGACACTCAAACGGGGGGCAGATCATGCTATCGGTGGCAGAAATTCTGGGGAAGCGAGGGGACATAAGGATTAAAGGTGCGACATTGTGGGCACCAGTGTCAAAGCCTTTTCCCTACAATATCCTCTACTACACGGACGAGGCAAGCGACAGCGGGAAGTGGCTACGGGGGCGAGTAGCTAACTTTGAAAAAGATTACGACGTGTTTAACTACTCAATTGACCGATGCTTGGACTGGATAAATATACCAGTACAGATTCACCAGGGGACGGCCGACGAGGCGGTACCAAAAAAGTGGAGTGATGATTTGGCAAAAACCCTGAAAGAAAAGGGGAAAGAAATCACTTACTGGATTTATCCTGGAGCAGATCATAATATGCGACCTGGTTGGGACCAAGTGGTGAGACGCGATGTAGAATGGTTTAATCAATTAGTGAAGGAGGCGCCATGAAAATGGGATTTGTGGGGCTGGGGAAGATGGGGGCGGGGTTAGTTGCGAGGTTGGAAGAAGCAGGAATTGCGGTCCTGGCTTGGAATCGGAGTGAACACCCACTAAAGAATGTAGTGAGTGTAGAAGAATTGGTGAGGGGAATGCAGGGGGGTAGACGGATCGTGTGGTTAATGTTGCCGGCCGGAGCGATAGTTGATGAATATATCGAGAAAATGAAGCATTTATTGACTAGGGGAGATCTAGTAATTGATGGGGGGAATTCGCGTTATTCCGACACCTTAAGACGGGCGAATGAACTAGCCACTTTGGGTGTTGAGTATATGGATGTGGGTGTTTCGGGTGGCCCCAAAGGCGCACGGGAGGGAGCATGTTTGATGATTGGGGGTAAGCGCGCAACATTTACCAAACTAAAAGCTGTTTGGGAGGCAGTGGCCGCTCCGCAAACATACCAGTATCTTGGGAGTGTGGGAGCGGGACACTTTGCCAAAATGGTACATAACGGGATTGAGTACGGCATGATGCAAGCGATCGCAGAAGGAGCAGCTGTACTAAAAAAGAGTACGTTTGGGATTGATATGGCTGCAGTTTTTGAGATCTATAATCATCGTTCGGTGATTGAGTCGCGACTGGTCGGTTGGACGCAAGAGGCATTGGCGGAGGATCCTGAACTGGCAAATATTTCTTCGAAAATTGATCATACGGGGGAGGGGGAGTGGATGGTGGAGGTGGCAAAAGAGATGGGAGTCGAAGTGCCGGTTGTTGCTGAGTCACTAGAGGTAAGGAAGAGGTCTAGAGCAGAATCTGAGGATTATCGGGATAAGGTGGTCTCGGCTATGCGAGGCAAGTTTGGGGGACATGCAGTAACTAAGAGTTAGATTTGACAGAAAGTGTCGGAGGGGATCAGCCAGGATCGACCATCTTGGGCGATCATGGCGTCGGCCTCGATGGGTCCCCAGGAGCCATCGGGATAGATGAGGGGGGGAGTGTTGAGATCTAAGAGCAGTTGGTCAGTGAAGGCCCACTGCGCATCAACTTCGGCAGCATCATTAAAGAAAGTCTGGTCACCTTTTATTGCATCAACAATTAGGCGTTCGTAGGCATCGGGCAAATCTTGGTTGTGAGGATAACAATATTGGAGGTATGACTCTTGAAGTTTGAAAGTGTGACCGAGAGCTTTGGTCATGATTTTGAGGACGATACCCTCGTTGGGTTGGATACGATAGGTAAGAATGTTGGGGAGGTCGCCTCCTTCAAGATGTGAGAGCTTGCGATTTTGGCTTTTTTTGAAGACGAGAGAGATCTCGGTTGCGGTTTTCTTGAGTTTTTTGCCACCCCGAACATAGATTGGGACATGAGCAAAATTGGTTTGAGTGAGCTCAGTTTTGTAGGCAAAGAAAGTTTCGCGGAGGGAGAGGGAAGAGATATCTTTTTCTTTTAGATAACTCTCATATTGACCGACTACAAGCGAGCGAGGGAGGGGAGTGAGGGCGCTAATGGCCTCGATTCTTTTATCCATAATATCTTTGGTACTATAGCTGTCGGGAGCGTCCATAGTGGCAAGGGCAATCATCTGTAAGAGATGGTTTTGCCCTACATCCCGGAGAGCACCATTTTGATCATAGTAATTGCCTCGGCCACCAATCCCAAAATCTTCGGAGGCAGTAACTTGGATATGATCCACATATTGACTATTCATCAGAGGTTCGAGTAAACAGTTACCAAAGCGGAAAGTCAGGATATTTTGCAGGGTTTCTTTGCCTAAATAATGATCGAGGCGGAAAATCTGATCTTCGCGAAAATGAGAGGTTAAGAGATTGTTGAGTTCCCTGGCGCTACTTTGATCGGTACCAATAGGTTTTTCAATTAAGAGTCTCACCCAGTGATTAGGGGATTCCGTGAGGAGAGCATGATTCTTGAGACTCGCAAAGATACTAGCGTAGAGGCTGGGAAAGGTAGCAAGATAGTAGAGGAGATTGCCAGGTTTATCGGTAATTTCCTGTTTGAGGGTCTGATACGACCTGCTATTGGTTAAGTCGAGGGGAAGATAGCGGAAGTGGGAGATTAGTTGGGCTTGAATTTGCGGGTCGATCGGGTGAGTATGGTGTCGATTGGGGGCATGGAGGACTTGATCGATGTAGGTGGCAAAAGCGGTTTGATCCAGGGGAGTGCGGCCGATCCCAAGGATTGTAGTCTTGGGAGGGAGATTGTGGCCAGCAATGAGGTCATAGAGGGTGGGGATGAGCTTGATTTGGGCCAAGTTGCTGGTGATACCAATGATGACTAGGGTAAAGGAGTCCATGCAAGTAGTTTAGCATGGTATATTATGTGTATATGAATTCATCAAAAATCTATTTTTGGCTAAAAATATTGGCAGTAATTGGACTAGTTTTGGGTACTTATCTCATGTGGGAGCAGGTGAGTAGACCAGCGTGGCAGCCATGCAACATCAATGCAACGGTAAACTGTGATGCCGTGATAAAAGGGGAAGTGGCCAAAACTCTAGGGATTCCGACCCCACTCTACGGATTGGTCGGATATGCCTTGATTTTGTTGGGCGCATTTACCAAGAAGAAAAAATTGATTTTGGGGATGGCGACGTTTGGACTAATATTTTGCATGTATATTGCCTACCGCGAATTGTTTCAATTGCACGTGATTTGCCCGGTGTGTATAGGGTGTCAAATCGATATGATTATCACCTTTATCTTGGCAATAAGGCTGAATAAGCGGGAGGGGTAGATGTTGAGTCGAGAGGGATTTTGGCCAGCGGCAGAGGTAGTGGGGTACGTGGGGTTGTTTACGTTGCTCATGACCAATGGGAATAATTTGTTTCCGCATATCAATAAGACTTTTGGACCGATGATGTTTCTCACCTTGTTTTGTTTCTCGGTGCTTGCGTGTGGGCTGATCGTGTTTTACAAGCCATATCTGTTGTTTATGGAGAAGAAAGGGAAAGAAGCGGCACAATTGGTCTTGGCGACGACCAAATGGATGGGAGTGTTTGCCATCTGTGTGATTGTGTTTGTGGCGATGCTGTCGAGATAACTTTGGTTTATAATCAAGGGATGAGTGTAATTGATGTTCAAAATTTGTCGAAACATTTTAGTGTTCCGGAGAAGGCCGAAGGATTCGGTGCGTCGATTAGGTCCTTATTTAACCGAAAATACAAAATTGTTAAGGCGGTAGAACAAATTAGTTTTAACATAAGTGAAGGGGAGATGGTGGGAGAGATTTAACGTTTTGCCTTTTAAGTTGATTCTTTTATCTCTGGATGATATACTATAGGGCTTATGATTGCGTGTCAAGAATCAACCTCACGTACCATAAAGACCAGAGAGGAATATGGTACAGGTTTACTTAATTATAGACGTGAGCGTGGGGACGTTAGTTTTTGTGGCCCGTTGGATCCACGTATTTTAACTGGATTTACCCCTCCAGAGCGTTGGCCTGGCGAGACTACTTCAAAAACAGTGTTGGATCTACCAACTATTTTTATCACTGGTGCTCTGTCCTCACCAGCTCAATGGGAAGTGCGAGATGGTGAAGCAAATCGGATCGCAAAACAAACTTCATTTAACTCTGTACAAGCGTATATGCAATTTACGCTGTATGGAGATCTAGGGATTGGATCAAATTCCTTGGCCGCAGGGAAAGGTTTTGCTACTCTGTTGGGTGCAGACGCGATATCGTTGCCAGGCCAAGCTGGTTTGTTTTCTTTAGCGGAGATAGTACTTGCAGAAATAATAGGAATGCAGAGATTTCCGAAAGGATATATCCCAGATGCTAGACCCATATTGAGACGCGAACTTAGTCAAGAAACCATCGCGCAATTGACTACTGATAACACTAGCGTTCTTGAACGTATGTATAGATTAAGAAGAGAACTAGAACCGTTTTGTGAAACTGATCTTGATTATTTTGTATCAAGATATGATACATCGACGATTGATGAATTAGCCAATACAACTTACTGGCAATATATTGTGGAGTTTTTGAATAATGCTAAGGGGGTATATTTGAGTGACATAGATTGGGTACAAAGACGTTTGTGTTCTCCGCTGGCAAGCTTTAATTTTGTAAACTTACAAACAAAACAACCAGATCTCAGTGACTATCGGTTGGTGCGTGCAAATGTAGATGGTATAAATCAGACAGTTAGAGTGAACGCGTTTGAATGCACTCAGGATAATCAACCAATTTCTTTTCACCACATTGGGGCAGATGGTAAAGTCTACTTATGTCGTCGTGTATCTGATACAGAAGATGTATCATTTGTAACAGTTTCTGAAGTCGTTTGGGAAGGGATTTAGTACGATGATGGAGGAGATATAGTTTGATATACTTAGGGGTTGATCCTCTAAGTGGTGGGAATGTCTGGTAAAATCATTACATGAGTTTGTCAGTGGGGACGCCAGGTTTACAGTACCACTGTTAGAATTTCAGTTTCAGTTCGTTTTGCCTAAGTTACGGAAAGAACGATTTATAGCGTTGCGAGATTCACTCGGTCGGATTATTAAGTCACAAGTTCCCGAATTGGCTATAGCTAGGGGATAGGATGGGATATGGCAACAAACAAATTATCAAAACCAGTTCATCTATTAAAATCCGATCTACAAGCCATTAGCAAAGATGTGGTAGCCCTATTGGGTAGAAATCTCCCACAATATCATCCCTATTTAGCTAGGGCTAGAGCGGTTGAATGTGTCAAATCAGGTACAGATCCATACGAAAGTGATCCTTCATCAGTATTTAGCACTTCAACCCAAGCGATGATTATGCAAGAATTTGATCTAGGCTTACTAATGATCTCAGGTTTGCCAGAAACGATGAGTACTTTTGCTCTAAACTTGTCTCTCAACCTCCAAAAACAATACGATTGCAAAACGCCAGCTGAGCAATCACTCGCCGAGATCGTCGCCCTCAATTACTGCAGAGTTTTATATACACAGCAATGCCTTAATCGTCAGTTACACAACGCATATCCTACTAAAGTTAGTAATTCGTACTTGTACATACTCTCCAAAGAGATGGATCGAGCTCAAAGGCAATATCTCGCTACCCTCCAAACACTTGTAGCCATGAAAATGCCACCTATTACCTACCATGTAAAAGCTAATACTGCCAACCTCGCCTATCAGCAGGTCGTCCAGGTAG
>JAZDDW010000062.1:0-4855 GCA_043809365.1 bacterium | reverse complement strand
GCTCCCCCGGTAGGGCTCGAACCTACGACCTTGAAGTTAACAGCTTCCTGCTCTACCGACTGAGCTACAGGGGATCGGTTATTCACTTTTTACAGACGTGATTATATCACCTAGTACTGTCATCCCAGCATGAATTTCTCTATGACAATTTGCGCAGACTAGAACACACTTTTCCAGCTCTACTAGTATTTTATCCCACCTCTTTGTGAGCGAGCGCTGAGACAAATCAAATTCCTTCGTACTTTCATTAATATGATGAAAGTCGAAGGCCACCAAACATCGAGAATATCCGCAAATTTGACATTTCCCGCCCCTGGAATTAACCAGTTTTTTCCTCAGGCGCAGTCGACGGATTGCAGTTGCTTTGGATAAATATTCCCGTCTATCCTGATATGTCCGCGTATCAACTTGCTTCCTCATATATTAACCATATAATACCCGAATGTATATGTCAAACATATTCCCCATTACCTAGTATCCGTGCTAAACTAAATCTATCTACCAATACGAAATGGAGGTAATATGATGGGCAACTGGAGTAACTGGGACAGTATGATGAGCTGGGGCGGACGTCCCTGGATGGGAGCTGGCTTTGGCCTGCTGGCCATCTGGTCACTGATCTGGTCAGGGATGGCACTCTGGAAATCGGCCAGAAACGGTGATCGCTACTGGTTCCTCGCTCTGCTCCTCATTCACACCGCGGGGATTCTCGACATTCTCTACCTCTTTGTCTTCGCCAAAAACAAACTCGTCCTTGTCAGCGCTCCCCCCAAGCACAAAAAATCTAGCAAAAAGTAACCGTGAGCGATCTTGCCTCTCGCTTCTCTTCTCGTTCCGACTTGCATCAATCCCCTATGCACGCCAAGGTCATGGCCGACATCGGCTGGCAAACCATTTGCTTATCCAAGGGGTCCAATCTCTATTTGCGTCGTCTCGGACCAGTAAGCGTAGCCAAACTCCAGCGACCCAAAACTATCAATCTTGCGCTCCTCAATCAGCTCCGCAAAAAATATCATATTCTGACTCTCTATCTCGAACCAGGTTTGTCCGCCCGAGGCGGATCCGCCATGGGCGGAGGTTGGTCGGTCGAACCATTTGCCCACTCCTGCACCTCTCTCGTTGACCTTACGCTCTCTAGTTCACAGCTACTCTCTTCTTTCAATCAAAATACTCGCCGCAACCTCAAAAATTCTGACATCACTATTCGCTCTCTCCCTCTTTGCGATCTTTCTGTCTCTGACATTGAAACTTTCTTTACCCTCCAAAATTCCTGGAGTCACCTCAAACATCTTGCCAGCTACCCAGTGCCTTTCATGCGTGCTGTCCTCGCTCGCCATAGCCGAAACGGTTATCTTCACATTGCCTATCTTGGCAGTACTCCCGTAGCACTCCTCTTAGTTCTAGTCCACGATCACGTAGCCACCTACTACATCGCTTTTGGCTCCACCGTAGGTTATCACCACTCTGCCCCCACCCTCCTCACTTGGACAGCCATGCTCACTGCCAGGGGTCAAGGATGTGATATTTTTGATTTTGGTGGGATCTATGACCCCCGTTATCCCAGAATGTATCGTAAATGGCAGGGTTTCACCCAGTTCAAAGCCGGCTTCCGTCCCACCGTCGTCACCTATCCCCCCACCTACCTCAAACTATTTTGGTAATTAGTCGAGGTAATCTTGTAGCATCCTGCGCTTGCTTGGGTGTTTCAGTTTCCGCAAAGCCTTGGCTTCAATCTGGCGAATACGCTCCCGAGTCACCCCAAACTCTCTCCCTACTTCTTCGAGGGTCATCGGCTTGGCTCCCCGCAGTCCAAACCGCATCTCGAGCACCTTGGACTCTCGATCCGACAGCCCCGAGAGTACCTCTTCGATATTCTCTCGCAGTAGTCGCTGGGTCGTCAGCTCATAGGGAGTTGCCTGCTTGGTATCCTCAATAAAGTCACCTAGGTAGCTATCTTCGTCATCCCCAATCGGCGTCTCGAGTGAGGTAGTTTTTTGTGAAATCTTGAGGATTTCTCGGACCTTTTCAGGCGTAATTTCCATCACCTCCGCCACCTCTTCTGGTAGTGGTTCTCGCCCCAAGGTTTGCATGAGTTTGCGCGAGATTCTTATCAACTTGTTGATTGTCTCCACCATGTGAACCGGTATCCGGATGGTCCTAGCCTGGTCAGCAATCGCGCGGGTGATGGCTTGTCTGATCCACCAAGTCGCATAAGTACTAAACTTAAAACCCTTCTTCCAATTATATTTTTCTACCGCTCGAATTAATCCTTTATTTCCCTCTTGAATCAGGTCCAAAAAAGACATCCCTCGCCCAATATATTTCTTGGCGATTGACACAACGAGCCGCAGATTGGATGAGGTTAACTTTTCCTTGGCTTTGGCATCTCCTGCTTCCGTTTTTTGTGCCAAATCAATCTCTTGGTCCCGGGTGAGGAGTGGGATCCGCCCAATCTCTCGCAAATACATCCGTACCGGGTCAGAGATCGCTCGCGAGTCGAGTGATGACAAGACTTCGAGTTCCTTTTCTAGGTCGGTTGTGTCTCGCACTTCTGCGCCCTCTCCTGACTCAGCCACACTTTCAAACAGGTCAATTTCTTTAATTAGTAACTCTTCGTACAAATCATCAATTTCGCTCACATATTCCTCTGCGTCAGGAAACAGTTCCAAAATCTCATCTTGTGTCACATATCCACGCGACATCCCCTTGAGTACCAACTCTCGAATTTTCTTTTTCCGCCCATCTCCTACTCCCACACCCATTGCTCCCCCGTACACATCTCCTGGTTGTCCTGGCTGTATTTTGGTTTCTATTTTTTTCTTCATGTTTGCCTCACTTTATCTTATTCAAGGCGTAGTATACCAGATAAACTGGTAAACTTGGCTTGTAACTCTTCTATGGGGTCACCCTTTTTCTCTGCAAGCGCAATGGCTTGGGTTAATTTTTTCAGTTCATCCCTCACATACATTCCCTTGATTTCTGCCACAATTTTCTCCCATTCTCTTTCTGGATCAATCGTTTCGCTCAGATCAGCTAGATAGGTCTCATCCACTGTTGGCTGTAGCTCAGCCGGCAAACTTGCCGAAAACATCTGGATCTTGAACTCAATCTTAGAATCCCACGCTTGGAGTTGTTCAAGGATCTTGGCTGCCCCGATTGTTTCCAACCAACTTGTCTTTAACTTACCTAGGTTAACCCCGATTTTTGGGTAATACTGTAAGGCTAAAGATAGCGCATACTTTTCTACTTCTTCTCTCCTGCCAATTTTCCCTCTCTCAATTCCCCCAATCGTCTGCTTGAGACTATTTAACGTTTTTCTTTTGATTGTCCGCTCAATTTCACTATAAATACTCTCCTCTGGTACTGATAATCTCTTGGCTAGTTCGCTCACATAATGGGCTCGCACTACCGAGTTGGCGATTTGGCTCAGGGAGGGGATTACTTCTGCCGCAATATTTTTGGCCCCCGTCCCAGATTTTGCATCATTGCCTCTACACGCACTCTCAATCAAAAAGTCCCAAAACAATACCGATTTCTTTATCATCTCTCGCCACCCCCGTGGATTGTTCGTAGCCACTTCACCCGGATCCTTCCCTTCCGTAATTTGTACAACTCTAATACTCAAATCTAGTTGTTCTGCTACAATCACCGCTCTTTTTATTGCTTCTTGTCCAGCGGGATCTGCGTCCAGCGACATGATTACATTGGGGCAATATCGCGCCATCAGCTGGGCTTGCTCCTGCGTAAACGCACTTCCCTTGATCGCCACTACGTGCTTCACTCCCGCCTGCCATGACGGGATGACATCTAGTTCCCCCTCCACAAGCACTATCGTTTTTTCTTTGCGAATATACTCCCTATTCTCCCAGAGACCATATAACATCCGGCTCTTGTTGTAGAGCGGCGTTTCTGGGGAATTGATGTACTTCGCTTCCTTGGCATCAGCCAATAAAGTTCTTCCTGCAAACCCCACAACCACCCCCTTGTGATCCCGCAGGGGGAACATCACTCTGCCCCGAAACCGGTCATAATACCGCCCCCCCTCACTCTTTATCGTCAGCCCCACAGTCAAGAGCTCTTCTTCCGTATATCCCTTTTTCTTTACCAGATAATCCGATACACTCCGCCATTGATTGGGTGCAAACCCTAGGTAAAACTGGGAGATCGCCTCGTTCCCTATCCCCCTTGATTTGAGGTAGGCTCTAGCTTCTTCTCCACTAGCATGTTTCGTTAGTAAGTACTGATAGTACTCAGCCGCCAAAGATAAAATTTCTTGCAATCTTCGCTTATATGTATCTTGTGAACTAGGTCGATATGACTCGAGCGTAATCCCTACTCTTTTGGCCAGGAGTTCGAGCGCTTCGAGGAAACTATATCCATCATAATCCTGCAAAAAGGTGATAACGTCCCCTCCGGACTGACACCCAAAACATTTAAACGATTGCCGCTCAGGACTCACGATAAAACTCGGCGTCTTCTCCGAGTGGAACGGACACAATCCTTTAAAGTGTCGCCCTGCTTTCTTGAGCTGTACCCGTTCCCCAATCACCTCCACAATGTCTACCTTCTGTTTGACCTCTTCTACCTGATCCTTCATACACCCCCAATTCTAACATCAGCCTCAAGCTTTACGACTTTATAGACTTTATGACTTTTATCTATTTATTAATACCTCTCGCCCATCTTCTTGGCTGTAAACGGCCGAAACTCATCCAGTTTCTCCGTTTCCTTGGCAAACACAAACATGAGCTTGTTCATCCAGTTGTGGAGATCTTCCGCAAAATGTACATTTTCAATCTTAAAGTTCTTGATATTCCCTGCACTGCTCCTGGCCACAAAAGTTCCCAGACCAAAC
>JAZDDW010000061.1:0-4407 GCA_043809365.1 bacterium | reverse complement strand
GAATACTTGCCCTTTGAGCGAGGGGAGCTGGAGGCATATTACGCGGAGATTATGACAGCGCGAGAAGTGCCGGGGGTGGCGTACAACTATGGGCGGCGCATGCGCCAGCACTTTGGGGTAGACCAGATCCAGATGATGAAGGAACTACTGAAAACTAGACCAGACAGTAAGAAGATGATTGCGATCACGACCGATCCCAAGTTGGACTGGTCAAATGCCAATAATGGAGACACCCCCTGCTTGGTGATGATCTTGGGATCGGTGCAGGACAGTAAATTTTATTTGACTTGTCATTTCCGCTCACAGGATATGGTTCACGGCTGGCCCAGGAACACCTTTGCCCTGCGCAAACTGCAAAAAGATATTGCGGATTATGGGGGGTACCCGATGGGAGCACTCACCATGATTACCCACTCGGCGCATATGTACGGGGATGATTTGGGACTAGTGGAAAACCTGCTGATGGATTGGTATGAGAAGGAATCTGGGTATACTCCTGCCGTACACTTTGATTTTGATCGGCGGGCCAATTTTGTGGTGGAGGTAATCAATATTAAAGATGCGCAAGCTTGGGAGGGGTGGAAGGGGAGGTATGAGAAACAGGCAGTGCCGATGGCAGTCACGGTAGAACTGAAACGGATGCCCAAAGAAGCAGTCAAGTTGATTAGGGCCACGTTGTATGAGCCTGGGGGTGGGCCGGCACTCAAGGTGTTCGAGGGAAGGACGGCGCAGGAGGTGGCGTGGCAGATCACGGACTGGGGATATGTGAAGGACTCAGGACATGCGATGTACGTGGGGACCGAACTCCAGCGGGCAGAGGAGGCGATTGCGCGAGGGGAAAAGTATAGCCAGGATCCGGCCTAGTGATCATTTTGATATACTTAGAGGTTTCTCCTCTAAGTATCGTGGTCGAGGGTCGTTTTTTTCAATGTAGATATTTCGTCAGCAATCTGGTTATCTTCAACAAATGCTTGATAGGGAGTGTGATGATTTTCTTTGGAAAAATATTCTTTAATTTCTGTTGGTTGTACCCAATCTTGATTGATAAACCCTAGATAATTACGATAACTTGAGTAGGAATATTCCACCAATTTGGTTGGGTCATTTCCAATTAGTTCGAGTGGATTGCGGTGGATATATTTGGAAAGATAGAGATATTGTATTTCACTCTCTATGATAATTGCTTTGTAAGGACCTTGGAAAAGTGACCCAACACGTTTATGCCGTTTATTAAAATACATACTATACCTGGTTGCGAGTGAACGCATAAAATGGTTGATTGCTTGCCGGTCGTTTTGTTTAACAAAAAAATGGAAATGATTAGGCATCAGACAATATGCGAGGAGTTTAATTTGTTGTGTGTGATTATTGAGTTGTTGGGAAGGGAAGAACTTAGGGGTTTCTCCTCTAAGTGGATCGGTCAAGTAGAATTGGAGATAGGAGAGAAATACTTTGTAGTCTTTTTCGTCAAGAAAGATAGTTCTTTTCTCGACACCACGGTTGTATATGTGATAGTAACTATTGTCAACGTAAGTTTTGATAATATTGGGTGATGGCATAGTTTGATATACTTAGAGGAGAAACCTCTAAGTATGGTATAGTGGAAAATATGGGAGATGTCAAATGGATAAAACCGATCAAGGCAGTGGGGTTTGATGTCGATGGGACGCTTTACCACTCTCCGCCAGAATTGCAGATGGCAGTGGGTGGCAAAATTGTCGCTGAGGCGGCGCGACTACTTGCCCAAGATCCAGATGAACTGGCGGAGGAATACCTCAAGAGGCGAGAACAATATCGCAGTAATACGATGACCCTGAACAGCTTTGGTTTGCCGGGTGAAGAAATCTTTCAGAAGATATGGAATGAGATCCCGCTAGAACAGTATATTCAAAAAGATTTGAAACTAGTGAAACTAATGGAAAAGCTAGGGAGAGAATACCAGTTGTTTATTATTTCGAATGGACGGATGGTAGAGATCAAGAAAAAGCTGGAATATATTGGGCTTGAGGCAGATTTATTTGAGCCACTGATTGCTTGTTATGACCAGGGTTGGATCAAACCAGAACCATCACCCTTCCTCTTGGCGATCGAATCGCTAAAGCTCCAACCAGAGGAAATTGTGTATGTGGGTGATCGCAGTGATCTAGATGTGGAGGGGGCACAGGCTACCGGAATGAGGACCATCTTGATTGGGGGTCCTTCGGCAGGCTCAGGATGTCTGGCTGACGAGTGTTGTGAGACGACTTGCGATATTATGAGCGTCTTGTAGTACTAGCGGAATCTTAGTAGGATAGAGAAGTTATGAAAGTATATTTTGCGGCGGCAGTTTCGATAGATAGGACAATGTTGCCGGTGTATCGGGAGATTGTGAGTGAGATTACGCGCTTGGGACACAGGTTGGTGAATGAACATGTGGTCGATCCGCAAATGCCGGTGGGGGACAATTTGTCGGCCTCGGCATTGTATAAACGAGAGACGATTTTGATTGATCAGGCGGAGGCGGTAATTGCGGACGTAACCAAGCCTTCGTGGGGGACGGCTTTTTTGATAGAGCACGCAATTGCATCGGACAAACCAGTCTTGGCGCTGTATTACAAAGATGCCGAAGTCCCGCTCCCCATGATGATCGAGGGACACCCAGAAGTGTATGTGGCTCACTATACCAAGGGTAATATCCGGACAGTGCTAAAGAAGAACCTGGATTACTTTGTGGTGATGAGTCGGCGCAAGGGTAAATTGATAGTGATCGACGGAACAGACGGGAGTGGAAAAGGAACCCAAACTCAACTATTACTTGATTATCTGGAGGCAAACGGCACGGCACATAAATACATTGACTTCCCTCGGTATTACAGTAGTTTCCACGGCAAGATGGTGGGGCGGTATTTGGCGGGAGAATTTGGCAGTCTCGAGAGCGCCAGTCCATATTTATCCTCACTGTTTTATGCAATGGATAGATTAACAGCTAGAGATGAGATGGTAGATTGGCTGGAGGAGGGGAATGTGGTCGTGGCCAATCGATATACCACCTCGAGTATGGCTTTTCAGACTGCCAGAGTCGAAAAATCTAAGCAGGAGGAGTTTTTGCGGTGGCTATATGCGATGGAGTACAAGGAGCACAAGCTCCCCAAAGAAGATATCGTGATTTTTTTGTATGTTCCGGTGAAGGTGAGTCAGCGACTGATCGAACAGAAAGAGGGGAGAGCCTATATGGGCAAACTGAAAAAAGATATTCACGAGTCCAACCTCAAATTTCAAGAAAAAGTGTTACGACTGTATTTGGACTTGGCTAAGCGGTATAAGCATTGGGTAGTAATTGAGTGTGTAAGTAAAACGGGAAAGCTGTATTCTACGGAGACCATTCACCACAAAATTGTGACAACTTTGCAGGAGCGGGGGATTATATGAAACGAGGCAAACTGTTTACTGTTTCGGGGCCGATGTTTGCGGGGAAGACAAATCTATTGATTAAAGAATATGGGGGTGGACAGGATGCCGTAGTGTTTAAGCCCGATTTGGATCGGCACTATACCAAGAAGCCGCTCGTGGTGTCGCACGACCGATTGGAGATTCCCTCGGTCTTGGTCAACAATGATCGACCAGAGGAGATGTTGGAACTAGTGGGGGAGGTAGGGCGAGTATTTATTGACGGAATCAGCTTTTTTAGTGAAGCACTAATTGCGGTAGTGGAGAAGTTGCTGGATCAAGGCAAGGAGGTGTGGGTGGTAGGGCTCGACCGGTATGCGGATGGGGAACCGTGGGGACCAATGCTAAAGATCAAAATGAAGGCAGACAAGCACTATGAGCTGTTTGCTAGGTGTGATGGATTGCAGGGGAAATGCTCCAAACCAGCAACGCGGAGTTACTATAAAAAGCCTCACATGCATCGCTTGACGGTGGCGGGAGTCGAGGAGTATGGGGCGGCGTGTGAGGAACACTACCAAATACTGCACCATGAGCCCAGACGAGAGAGGCAGAAAAAGCGCTAGGGTAGAATAGAGCTATGGAATGGTACAAAAAGTGGAAGCGACGGATTGAAAAAAAATACCGAGTGATTTACAAGCGAGGGCCATCGACGGTGGCGGCAATTTTTGCCGGGATGGCGATTGCTGGCTGGGGAGTGTTTGCGATCCTCTCTAGTTACCCCGTGGTGGCCTACGTATATTACACGGTGATCCCGGCCACGTCGAACTTGCTGTCGCAATCGCTCAGCCAGACGGGCAAACAGAGCGCAGGACAGGCGAAATCAGAGCAAGTTGATCAGGGTAAACGAGAGCTGATTCCCAAGGATGTCTCTCTGCCAGAGGGTCATTATCTAACTATTCCGATAATTGGGGTCGATACAGTTGTTTGGGAAGGAGACTATAGCGAGTATGAGCGAGTACTGCGGCACGGAGTGTGGAGAGT
>JAZDDW010000060.1:0-7294 GCA_043809365.1 bacterium | reverse complement strand
GCCCAATAAAACGGAAACACTGGCTTCCCCACTGCTCTCTGTTGTAATAGCAATTCTTTTTTTCCATCTCGCATTCGGTATAGTTGCAAAGAAAATGCCCTATGCATTATTCCTGGATCTCGATGTGCTTCTACTAACCCCGTTGTCCCGATTTCTTGATCATTTTCATCCACCACTACCACCCAACGGTTATGATACTTTTGGTCTAGTTCTTCCACCGTTTTGCGCAAACTCATCTTTATATTATCTCACACCATTCACGCTTCGCTCGCCATCATCTCTATTAATCGAGGAGCTGTTTCTCTTAATGCTTCCCTCAACTCCACGCACTCTTCTGTCATCGGCTGATTATCGAACCAATAGCTGTCTCCCTCTGGATGTGCTCCTGGGAAAAATGACTTGACTGCTTCTGTTCCTTGGTTCACGTGTGGCCGTAAGAAAAAATTCATTAATCTTCGATGTCTCGCGGGAGAGTAACTCATACCCCCACCTAGTCGCTACTCACCCCGAAACCATTCGTCGCCAGTGACATAATGAATTAATTCATTATGTCATGTACATTTATCTCGCTCTCCCAAATCTCCACACCAATCCCATTAGTAATCCCTGCCACAGGAGCAGTCCAATTAATGTACTCCCCAGCACCATCGCCATTATTTCCCTCCCTAGCGGCCCCAAAGTAAAGATGTATGACCCCACCCTCCCCACCACGAACAAGCCAATCAATCCCATAACTGGCGACAGTACCACGGGTAGTAGTACCGGCTTATCTAACACCATCCGTCGTACCGATTGGTACGGATGGATCGCCAACCCAGCCAAAGTCACCGTCCACACACATCCCAACCATACCAATAACGAAGTGTCAAATATTAAGTTTTGTTTTTGATTATTGAACTTTAACTTTTGACTTATCATTAAAATCCTCCAAATATTCCTAAAATTAATTCTCGTAGTTGTTGCCCATACATAATACGTAATACTAAATACATAATACTAGCTACCGGCACGAGCACTCTCCACGGGTTAACCACTAGCCAATCCCCCAGTCTCTTGGCCCATCCAGGCATTATCCTGGTTTTAAGCAGCATTTTCTCCTCACTCGCCCTACCCTCTAGCTCTTTGAGGAATTCACTCTCTGTCTTGTGTTGTTGCATATGCCACAGCAAAAGCTTGCCTCGCCCGATATAGTAAAGACTCCGTCGCCTTAAAAGACATTTTCATCCGCTTGGCGATCTCTTTGACGCTCATCGATAGCTCAAATCTTAGCGATAGTATTTCCTGGTACTGGCTAGACAAACCACGATAAGTCTGGAAAAACCGTTTTTGCAATTTTGCCTTTCGCATCTCAAATTCGGGACTACCCGACTCTGCTACCATCTCCTCAAATAATGGCGAGGTTTTTTCCACTAGCTGCCTTACATATCGCTTACGGTAAAAGTCGGCCGTCTCATGTCGCGCTATTGAGATTATCCAACTTCCTACTTTTGCCTCCCCCCGATATAGAGGTAGACTGTCAAACACAGAAAGAAAAGTATCCTGCAACACATCCTCACTATCTTCCACGCTCGGCAATCTAGATAATAAATACTTCCGGACCCGGGGCGCATATTCCCGGTAAAATCGCGTCGCCGCCCCCCTCTTTCCCCTTAATACTTCTTCCACTAATTGATCCATACTTTATACATTATACTTGATACTATATACTCTCCTTATGGCAACCAGCTTCAATCTTGGCGACCAACTTCTCTTTCAAGGGGCCCCTGCCACCTCCGAATATAGCAGCGCAGGCAAACTCGTTAATAACATTCTCCCCAACGTCTATATCGTTGCCGGCCTTGTTATCTTCTTCATGATTATCTTTGGTGGTTTTACCATTATCGCAAGCGCCGGTAATACCGAAAAAACTGCCGAAGGGTCCAAAATCATCACCTCTGCTATAATGGGGTTGCTTGTACTCTTTGCCTCCTATTGGATTATCCAAATTATCCAAGTAGTCACAGGAGTACCCATATTAAATAGCAGTTTATAACTATGGCAAATCTCTTTGGTGATATCGACAATCCCCTCAAAACCCTCAATCCCGGTGGTTATGACAACGTTAATACCGGCCTCCCCTCCTTCATTACCAATATCGTCACTTTTGTCATGATAGGGGCCGGCCTTTATGCCTTCTTTAACCTCATGTTTGCGGGTTTCACCTATATCACCTCAGCTGGAGATCAAAAAAAACTTGAAGCCGCCGTATCTTCCATTAACATGTCTCTCATGGGGCTAGTGGTTATGGTCGCCGCCGCCGCCATCACCAGCATTGTCTCCTATCTCCTCTTTGGTAGTGCCACTGCGATCTTATCACCCAAGATTACTGGCCCAGGGAGCTTTTAAATATGGCCGACATCAACTTTGACCCAATCACTACTCCAGGTGGCTACCAGCCAGGTAGCGATATCGCTAGTTCAACCTCTGCTGTTGAAAAGCTGATCAGTAACGTCCTTGTAGTATTAACTATCGTTGCCGGTATTTCTTTCGCTCTCTACTTTCTCCTGGGTGGTTTAAGCTGGATTACCGCCGGAGGTGATAAGGGTAAAATCGAAAAAGCTCGGGAAATGATGACCAATGGCGCAATCGGTATTATCATCATTGCAGTCTCCTATGCTATTGTCTGGATTGTCGGGGCTGCCCTCGGCATCGACATCCTCGAACCAGGTAAAATTATTCAGGGCTTAACATTCAAATAGCTTTATGACATTAAGACTTTACGACTTTCAGCTAGTTCACCAAGCTCACGCGGCTATCACCAATACCGCCGTTCCTGGTGGTAGTGACCCCACCAGTGCTCCCCAGCAGTTTGCGATTACCGTCGCAACCCTGTGGCAAACCATCGTTATTATCGGGGGGTTGGCCTTTATTCTTTTCTTTCTGCGGGGCGGTATCAACTGGATTATGGCTGGTGGTGACAAGGGTAAAATTGAAGAAGCGAGAGAGCGTATTACTCAGGGTTTTATTGGGCTTGCCCTCCTGGCTGCCTCCTACGTCATCGTAAAATTTATCGAGACGGCAATCGGCATGGATCTCTTAAACATTATTTGGCCTACAGCGGGTTGAATACGATTAATAAAATAATACAAATAGCATGAAATCCCGGTTTACCGGGAATAAAGGACAATATGGCACCAGGATCTTTTTCTGTGAATATCAGTGATGAAGTCAAATCTCGTGTCGCCATCAATGACACGCTCGGAGTATTCGTCCAAAAATCCTTTTCTGCCGTTATCCTTATTGCCGGCCTCCTTACCTTTGCCTACATGGTTTATGGTGGTGTAACCTGGATCAGTGCCGGCGGCGACAAAACCAAACTCGAAGAGGCGCGTAATAAGATTACAGGTGGAATTATTGGCCTCGCCATTGTTGCCTCGGCCTGGGCCATCTACAAACTCGTCGATTACTTCTTTGGTATAGGTATTGCTAATTAGTCACAAATTAACTACACTAACAATATATAAGGAGGATTTATGACATTTGACCTAGTTCAGAAAGTATTAGCCGCCCCCGGTGCTCCCGAGCTCTCGATCGCCAAGCCAGACAATGTGGCGATCACCAACATTGGCACACTAATTAAGGGAGCGACCCAAGGAGCTCTCCTTATCTCTGCCCTCCTCGTCTTTGCTTTTCTCATCATGGGTGGTATTCAATGGATCAGTAGTGGTGGCGACAAAACCAAAACTCAAGAAGCGCGTGATCGCATCACCGCCGCTCTTGTTGGACTCGCGGTTGTTGCCTCTGCTTGGGCCATCATGCTCATCATCCAATACTTCTTTGGGATTTCTATTCTCAACGAAAATATCACTCCCCCCAAGGCTTATTAATTTTGTTAAAGGTCTGACCTGCTCAGGAAATCCTGGCTATCAGCCAAGATGTTTAGTCGATTTCAAAATACAAACGGGAGACCAGGTCAGACCTTGTTGGTATATAATGAATTCATATGTCCTGCGCTGATGTAGATACTGCCGCCGAACTATCTTGTCTCCCTGATTATTTTGGCAACATTCTCCAGGCCATTATTCCCCTCATTGGACTCGTTGCTTTTGTAATGATCTTGGCCGGAGGATTCAAAATCCTCACTTCTGGTGGCGATGCGAAAGGGATGACCGCAGGCAAACAAACTATTACTTTGGCTATCGCGGGTATTGTCCTCGCCATCCTTTCCTGGCTAATCCTCGTCCTAGTGGAAAATGTCACCGGTTCCCCTGTCACCCAGTTTAACTTTGGCTTCTAATAGGCTATGCGAAAAATATTTGCTATCTTCTTTGGTTTAATGGTTTATTGGTTTAATGGTGTAATTTCCCCCTCTCCCACCCTCGCCCTCGAACCCACCCCCCCGTTTTCGCGCATTGGCAATCCCACCGACGAGTACCAACTAGAGTCCTTCTTCCCTCTTCTCCGATTCATCAAACCCTCCGCGTTAATTGTTTACGAAAATCAAGACGAAAATCGCACTTATCAAGCGAAACCACCAAATACTCCCACTCCATCCGGTAGCCCCTCCACCAAAACCCCTGTTATCTCCATCGACCCCAAAGGCACCGATTTCTCCCGCAACGAAAATCTTGCCTATCCCAAATTCCAAAACGAGGCCCTGCGCTACGAAAACCCAGGGTCAGATAACACTCTTACTTGGGGTTCCCACTTTCTCACCCTCTCTCGTTGTGATCGCGCGGCGCGCCAGCTCATGGTCGCCTACCAAGCCGCACAAACCCAACAAACTGTCGACCAAACGGAAGAGTGGCCCTTGGGCTGGGTGGATTGGGGTTATGTCACTCGCTACCAAACCAAAACTCTGGGCGAAGTCTGGGATCTTCTTGCTTCCGCGGGTCTTACCCCCATCGCCCAAGAACTAGTCTCTGCTCAAGATTCATTTTTCCAGTCACTAGGTACCAATACCCCCACCCCCCCCCATACCCCGACCACTCAATCAAAACTCTGCACCCTTATTGGCTCTACTGCCCCTCAAGCTCCCTGGCTCGAGGCTCTCGAGCTCCTTCCCCTCTACCCCCCCTCTTTCCGCCAAGGCTACGTCCGTACCTCTATCTGTGTTTGGAATATTTGTTTGCCGAGTAAAACCAGCAATGACGGCCAAGGCCTTTACGCCGACACAAGTATCAGCTCCGCCTACGCAGCCTCTGTCTATGATCTTCTCCAAAACTTCCCCCTCTCCCAGGCTCTCGATCAGCTCAATAATCTTGCCAAAACTAACCCCCTCATTCGCTTTAGTATGACTAGCAATGTCTCGGCTACTCCTTCTCATATTTTTGGCAAGCTTCGTTCCGAGCGCATCAACCCCAATCTCCCCCAAGACAAGCTCTTCACTTTTAGTTGGCTTGGTTCTATTTTTGATTACCAGAAAGAAATGGATAAATATGGCTACCAGCTCGCACCCACCCAAAGCAAAGAAGAGGGAGGGGCCTTCAACGCGAGCCTAACCTCCAAAATCATCAATTTTGTCTATGGGGTGGTCGACTCCGCCGCTCCTGTCACCAATCATTTACTCACCATCCCCGAGCCCCTTGGTCAGGCAATTTTCCAAATCCAACAGCCTGTTTACAACTCACGCGACTCCACTTCAGAGCTCAAAGGTAAATACACCGAGACTCTCTCTAACGTCGTGGATGGTAGCTCGATCCTCCTCTACGCCGGGAAAGGGCTAGCCGCGGGCGATGCCAGGCGCCGTCTCGCCTATTTTACCTGTCGAGATCCGGAGTACTCCTCTCCCAAAGAGATCGACAACATCAAAGCCTATGCCCTCGGCACCCGCATCGGCTGTTACGAAGAAACCGCCCCCGCAGGTAAGTGTGACGGCACCGCTTTCGCCAAATTTATCACCAATTCTCCCTACACAACTCCTACCAGCTCCGCCGATTCTCTTTTTGCCTCCCTGCAAGCCCAACTCACGCCCGACCTCATCAATATTTACGGCGCCGCCGCAGCCGTCACGGGTGTCCCCTGCGAAGTCATGGCGGGGATGCACTATGTCGAAGCCGACCTTGATCCCCAGGGTTCTCTTATTTCTGGCCGTAAACTCGGGGAACCCGAACCAGAAGCTGGGGGGAGAATCTTCAAAACTCTTCTTGAAACTGCAGTCTATGCCGGCAATGAACTCAAGGGGAAGGTGAACGGCAACCTTACAGATATACGCTCTCTTATTGCCGCCCTCTCCCGCAAAAACGGCGGTGGCAACAGCAACTGTCAAGCTGGCTATCCCTACCCCATCCCCTACACTGGCTGTCCCCGCTTATTCGAAGGCGAAGATGACATTTATCCCATGAACTGGATCGATGACAAACATTCAACTATGTATCTCCTCTACTGTGCCGATTTGACAGCCTGCGAGCCTAAAGTCTGGGAACGGATGGGCTCCCTCACTTTTGCCGTCGAAATGTATAACAATATCACCAGCCAGGAAACTGCCCAATGAACCTCGAACTTTTGAAAAATAAACACGTCCAACTTGTCCTTGGTATCAGTCTCGGGATCCTTGTCCTCATTGCCATTCTCTCACCTAAGCGCTCTGTCACTCCAACAACCCCACCCCTCCCCTCGCCGTTTCGCCCCGAGCTCCAACAGGTTTCTGACGCTCGTCGCCGCAAGTCCATCACCTATCGTGAGAGTATCAAGAGTAAGCTCCCCATCTACCGCGAAAATATCGAGACTAGTGTCGGCATCGAGACCACTCTTAATCTCTATTTCCTCGACTCTGATCCTGCAGAAACCCTGCGCTTCGAAATCTACGGCCTCTCCTACCTCAATCGGGGTAGTAGTGAATTTACCAATCCCAACATCACCGCCTTCAAGGAGACTTTCCAAAAGGGTCTCGCCCTCTTGACAGAAAAAAACATAGATCCCGCCAAACTCATCTTTATCTACGGCGACAAAGAGTACGTCCGCACCACCGCTCAAGCCTGGGTAGACAAATATCACCTCCTCCCCTAACCTATGCTAAAATCACCCTGCCTATGAAAAAACTCCTGTCTTTTATCCCAGGGTCTGACCTGCTCTTGAGGACTCTCCTTTTCAAAAGGTCTGTCCTTAAAAGGAAAACCTGGCTGCAAGCCAAGTTGGGCTCGCCGGCAGGCGAAAGGACAGACCTTAAAGGTTTTATCTTTAGTTCTCTTTTCACCATCCTTCTCTCCTGCTCTCTCCTCTCTCCCTCTTCCGCCCACGCCCAAGAAGCTACCAACCCCTCTTCTCAAGCTGGTTTTATTGAACATTTAAGTGGTGCCATCGCTATCCAAATTAC
>JAZDDW010000059.1:0-5005 GCA_043809365.1 bacterium | reverse complement strand
GAGCCTGGTTTTATGACTGACTGGCAGCCACTCTGGACTACCATGATGACCAGTGCAAGCGGAGTTTCCCATGTCCTCGAGCTAGTCCACAATAATCGTCTGGCATTCACGAGGGAACTCAACGTGATGGGAGCCAAAATTGAACTATATGATCCCCAACTTGTAAGTCCAAGCCAGGATTATCAATTTGCTTGGCCAGAGAGAGTCCATAATTTCCATGCTGCCAAAATTATCGGCCCCTCCATTTTGCATGGAGTCAATATGACCGTTCCTGATCTCAGGGGAGGAGCCACCCTTGTCATGGCTGCTATTATGGCAACGGGTGCAAGCGTGATCGACAACATCGAACTCATCGACCGCGGCTACGAACATTTTGATTCTCGTTTACAGAACCTTAGCGCCAACATCGAACGTACTTAAAAGTCCCCAATACTTAATACTTAATACTGTATACTTGGCGCTATGCGTCACACCATTTCATTTCAACACGCTTTGGCAGGTATCTGGACAGCTCTCACTTCTCAACTTAATCTCCGCATCCATTTTCTCGTCGGCAGTATCGTCCTTCTCACCTCCGTTTATTTTCGACTTAATCTGACCGAGATCATGATAATTATCCTCACTATTGCCCTGGTCATGGTGACCGAAATGGTCAACACATCCATCGAGTTTTTGGCCGATGGGGTGACACTAGAACACCGCGATTACATTAAGCATGCCAAAGATGTGGCCGCCGGCGCCGTGTTACTTTCTGCCATCTTTGCGACTGTAATTGGTTTAATTATTTTTGTTCCCAAAATTATATGAACACTCTCTTGGGTTTTCTCCTCTTTAGCTTCACGATCAACGCCGCCCTTATTGTCCCCTTTATTAATCTCCTCTACTATCTCAAGTTCCAACGTCCACACAGGGGTACTGCTGATTTTATGGGCAGAGTCAACTCAATTTTTAATAAATTACACAAGAAAAAAGCCGGTACTCCAGTAGGTGGTGGTTTGCTCATCATTATCTCTACGACGATTCTTTTTACTCTAGTGACTTCGATTCTGCGTTTAGTTGGAGCCGATATGCAAAGCGTTTATGAGTATCATCGCGAAATCAATGTCCTCTTTGCCACTTTTATCCTGTATGGGCTCCTAGGATTATACGATGACGTCATTAAATTTTTTGGTAAAACTACGCGCTTGGTGGGAATATCTTGGCGACTCAAATTGATCGCCCAAATTCTGATTGGCTTGGGGATTGGGTGGTATCTCTATGCCAATTTGGGGATTAGTATAATTAACGTTCCTTACTTTGGTGTCTTGGATTTGGGCTGGTTTTTTGTCCCTTTTTCGGCGTTTATCCTGACCGCTTTTAGCAACGCGCTCAATATCACCGATGGTCTAGATGGCTTGGCCGGCGGGCTTCTCATGATCAGTCTTTTCGCCCTCATCATCCTCGCCACCTCCATTCTCGACACTCCCATTACTCTCTTTATCGCGCTGTGGCTCGGAGGTATTATTGCCTTTCTCTACTTTAATACTTATCCTGCCCGCATCTTCCTAGGAGACGTAGGTGCTCTCTCTTTTGGTGCGACGCTCGCCGTAATCGGCTTGATGTTGGGCAAAATTATTGCTGTCGCAATCATTGGTGGTCTATTTATCCTAGAAATCGGCACCAGCACACTCCAGATGTTTGGCAAGCGTTACCTGGGTCATCGACTCTTGCCCATCTCGCCTTTTCATCTCTGGTTACAGACGATCGGCTGGGAAGAAACCAAAATTGTCACCCGTGCCTGGTTGGCCGGCATTATCCTGGCGATGTTTGGACTTTGGTTAGCCTTCTTATAACTTATGTCTCTTCAACCCATTATTGTCTTTGATTCTGGTATCGGTGGGTTAAGTATCTATCGTCCTCTGCGCCACTCTCTTCCCGCCGCCAATGTTATCTACATTGCTGACCAGCAATATTTTCCCTACGGCGATAAAACCGAGGTCTGGATTAAGGCTAGATTTGTGACGCTCTCCATGCAGTTCACTGCCCTCCATCCTCTTCTCGTAGTTATTGCCTGTAATACTGCCACCCTCAACGCCGTCACATATCTACGTAGTATTCTTTCCTGTCCCGTAGTTGGCGTAGAACCAGTTATTAAGCCTCTCTCGGGATACCAGCGGGCACTTGCTCTCATGACCACAGTCTCTGCCACATCCGTCTCTACAGCCAAACTACTCAAGCAATACGGGCCGCATGTTCGTGTTTTTACCCCCCAAGGTCTAGCCTCAGCTATAGAGTACAACGATTATGATCAAGTGAAAAAAAGTATTCATGAGATCAAAGAATTAGTACGAAAATATCAGATTGAAGCTATCGGTCTTTCCTGCACACATTACGCCCTAATTATCAATGAATTTAAGCGTCAAATCCCTGGAGTAGTATTTATTGATCCCTCGCCCGCCGTAGTCAAAGAAGTTCACAGAGTGCTAAAATCTAGTCCAGTATGAATAAGTTTGGTGAGGAATGGAAAGACAAAAAAGTATTAATTTTTGGTCTAGGTAAACAGGGTGGGGGAACAGGTGATTTGAACTGGCTCAAAAGTCACGGAACAATAGTCCGAGCTTCTGATGTGAACCTTGAACTTGTTCCCGAAGGCCAAACTAAAGAGCAGGTCGATTGGGCCGAGATAATTATTAAAAATCCCGGAGTACCCGACAACCATCGACTGCTCAATTATGCCAAATCCAAGGGAACTCCCGTCTTGACTAGTATCGCCCTATTCGTCAAATATTGTGGGATTAAGACGATTGGGGTGACCGGAACTAGAGGCAAATCCACCACCGTTGCCCTTATCACCGCCTTACTCAACAAGGCTTTTCCCGGACAGGTGATAGCTGGAGGCAATATCGCCGGTACATCGTGCTTATCTCTTTTTGATCAACTTGAAGGTAAAAATTTTGCTGTGCTCGAACTCTCCTCTTTTCAACTCCATAATTTTCATGAACTTAAAGTCAGCCCCAATATTGCCGTGATTACCAATCTTTATCCTGATCACCTTAACCGTTACAACTCGATGCAAGATTATCAGCACGATAAAGAAGCTATTGTTCGCTATCAACGCTCTAGCGATATAACTCTCTTCAACCGCGACAATTCTGGGGCCATAGCCATCGCGCGCGCCGCTACCGGCCAATCCTGTTGGTATAGCGCCTCACTTGTTGATCAATGGGAAACCAGCCTACCAGGCAAACACAATCGGGAAAATCTGGCCGCGATGGTTGGAGTTGCCCAAATCCTTGGAATCTCAACAACTATTTGCAAACAAGTAGTCAAAGACTTCCAGGGGATTCCATTTCGCCAGGAAAAAATTGCGGTCATTGCTGGAGTAACCTATATCAATGATACTACTGCCACCACCCCGATTGCTGCGCTCAAGGCTCTCCAGGCCGCCTCGTCTCCCTTTATCTGGATTACAGGCGGAGACACAAAAAATTTGCCTTTTGAAGAATTATTACAAGAGGTAAAAGTCAATCCTCGGCTCAAAGGTGTTGTTATCTTAGGATCCAAAAATATTCCCGCCTATACTAACGAGCTCACGAGCGTTGTCGGAGACAAAATTCTCGGGTGGGCAACCTCCATGCCAGAGGCTGTCCGACTAGCTACCCAATCCGCTCAAACGGGGGATACTATTCTGCTCTCTCCCGGCTTCGCTTCTTTCGATCTTTTCCAAAACGAGTTTGATCGCGGTCGTCAGTTTAACGATTGTGTGAAAACTGTATGAAAAGAATCCAACTTACTTTGTCGACACGCTTAATTCTCATGACCATAATTCTCCTCGGGTTTGGGCTCATTATGATTTATAGTGCAAGCGTTGCCGAAGGAGCGCGGGATTTTGGCAACAAATGGCACTTTGTCTTGCTCCAACTCAAGTGGGCTGGCTTTGGACTCCTGGCCATGTTTGGTTTCAGACTGTTTCCTCCCCGTTTTTGGGAGAAATTGGCCCCCCTTTCTCTCTTTGGCGGCCTGTGCCTCTTATTCCTCGTAGTTATTCCTGGCGTGGGTACTTTGGTTCAGGGAGCCCGGCGTTGGTTAGTCTTACCGGGGATTACTCTTCAACCTTCCGAACTCATCAAATTTATCGAGGTAGTTTATCTCTCTACCTGGCTCACTTACCGTAAACGTACCCTGGTTCAGTTTGGAGTCCTGATCTCTCTTATTGCTGGCCTGATTATGTTAGAACCAGACATGGGGACTACGCTTGTCGTCACGCTCCTTGCTGTTGTCATGTACTTTCTCTCCGGCTACCCCCTCAAACATCTTTTCGTTATTGGACTCTTTGGACTTATTTTGGGAGCAGGTTTGATCGTGGTGGAGCCCTATCGCCTGGCTCGGGTCAAAACTTTCCTGGATCCCATGAACGATCCCCAAGGCAGTTCCTACCATATGCGTCAGGTTATTCTCTCTCTTGGCTCTGGGGGTATTTCCGGACTGGGGATTGGTCGTTCTCGTCAGAAATATGCTTACTTGCCCGAGGCCACGACCGACTCTATTTTTGCGGTTGTGGGTGAAGAACTCGGGTTTATTGGGGGAGTTCTGCTCATTCTTGCATTTGTTTATTACCTTTCGTTAATTTTTAAAATTGCTGCTCATGAACACGATAAATTCAGCAGTGCTCTAGTCTCTGGCGTTGGCGCCTGGATTGGTCTTCAAGTTTGTCTCAACTTGGCAGCCATGGTCGCTCTCATCCCTCTAACCGGTGTTCCTCTGCCCCTTGTCTCTTACGGAGGGAGTGCTCTCGTTACTATGCTCTCGGGCATCGGCCTCGTCCTCTCCGTCGCCCGCCAACAGAGGTAAATTTTTACTAAACTCTTCATCAGTCCTATAGTAGCGGCTCTATTGCAATAAGTGTGGTGATATAAGCGCAGCGAGTGGGAGAAAACCAAGCACGAGCTTGCGCAGATATATTTCTTTGTTCCTGTAGCCGAACCCTTGTCGCTTGATCAATTTCATCTTGGTGTGGATCCCTTCC
>JAZDDW010000058.1:0-16303 GCA_043809365.1 bacterium | reverse complement strand
AAGGGAAAACAATTGTCGATTATGTGCTGGAAGCTCGCGTTTTCGAGACTCAAAACTCCCCGCCGCCGGAAACTGCTATGGGACAAGTGGAAACGACTACTAAACCCCTAACTAGCCACACCGATTGATTACATTACCTCATTTCAGCGTCTCTTTCTTCAGTTATCATGTCTCCACACTACTCTTTTTCCCCCACTTGTATATGGGCAAACATGTTAAACTTTATTTATGATCAAGTATAAAGAGTACTTCCAAAAAATGTGTGCAGAAAATCAGGTTATTTTTGACAATTTCCAGTTTATCCATGATTTATATCAAGACAACAAAAAAGCCAATCAGGTTATCTTTAACGAACAGGGTATAGTCGTTCGCAGAATTATCGAAGATTGGGATCGCCGGCTCTGCGGGCGCATGGAGCGTGGGACCAACGCCACCTATTCTGCACGGCTATCTGAGAAATTTTGGGGTCTCGTCAAAACTCGTTTCCCCTTGATCGACTTCGTCGGCGCCACAATCAAATAAATCTTGACATTCGGGTTTAATTGGGTCATAGTAGGGCTATGACCGATAATGACACAAGAATTGCCATCTTCCATCAAAAATCAATTCGCAAAGTAATACATAAGAATGAGTGGTGGTTTTCCATTCTAGACGTGATTGGAGCCTTAACCAATAGCCCACAACCAAAAACATATTGGGCCAAAATGAAAGAGCGTGATCAAGAAATTTCACAACCGTTCCCATTTTGGGAACAGTTAAAACTAAAGGCAGAAGACAATAAAATGCGTGACACAGATTGCGCGAACACCGAGGGTATTTTCCGCCTGATCCAGTCCATCCCATCTCCCAAAGCCGAGCCATTCAAACGTTGGTTGGCAAAAGTAGGATATGAACGGGTGCAAGAAATCGAAGATCCCGAACTCGCTACCAAGCGCACGCGCGCACTCTACAAAGCCAAAGGTTATCCCGACAGTTGGATTGAAAAACGCATGCGCGGTATCGCCATCCGCGAAGAACTAACCCAAGAATGGAAAGATCGTGGGGCCAAAGAAGGCAGGGAATACGAGATTTTGACTGCCGAGATCAGCAAAGCGACCTTTGGCGTCACACCTAGTGAGTACAAAAAGATCAAGGCCCTCAAACATCACAATCTTCGTGATCACATGGACGACCTCGAACTGATTTTTACCATGCTCGGCGAACGTGCCACTACCGAGATCCACAGAACAGAAGATTCAAAAGGTTATCCCAAGCTCAAATCCGACGCCGTGGCTGGTGGCAAGATCGCAGGCGATGCTCGCACAGCTCTCGAATCTCGCCTAGGCAAATCCATCGTTACCAAGAAAAATTTTCTCCCCAAACGCAAATCCGTTCTCACTTGACATTATCTCTCCCTCCTCTAGATTAATAAATTGGAGGGTTTAATATGACAGAACAAATTCCTAGTGATACGTCAGTCCTCATACAAGAGGTATACAAACCGTTAACTGCTAAAGAGTTTAAGAAAGAATATGGTTTTCAAAGGGTTGAAGGGCCAGACAAAAGACCTTGGCAGGTCAAGCTACGTGAAGCGAGCAAGGGATGGGGTTTATTTGGCGTTTATATTCAAGGAATCCTGCTTAATAAGGCGCTGAGTAATTTAAGTTTGAGAAGAAATAGGCACGAGAATTAATAGAATAATTATGTCTAGCTGGCGTAGACCAATCTGGTATATTCCCAAACTGACTCGACTAAGGTACAATACCCCTTGCCTCATTTCATGAGAATTATTTTCTTTCCTCAAATTTGAGAATTTGAGAATTTATGATTTAGGATTTAATCAGTATGGCTACTGTCAAAACCCAAGATCGCGAACTCGCGATGGACAAGATCAGGAATATTGGGATTATTGCCCACATCGACGCAGGCAAAACCACGACCAGCGAGCGGATTCTTTTCTATACAGGCAAATCCTACAAAATCGGCGACATTGATGAGGGCAACACCCAGATGGACTGGATGGAACAAGAAAAAGAGCGTGGGATCACGATCGTCTCAGCGGCCACCACCACCTTTTGGACCCCCAAACTCCCCAAATCACTCTTCACTGATCAGTATCGCATCAACTTGATCGATACTCCCGGACACGTCGACTTCACCGCCGAGGTAGAGCGGAGTCTGCGCGTACTTGATGGTGGCGTCACCGTCCTCGACGCCGAAGAGGGTGTCCAATCTCAATCCGAAACTGTCTGGCGTCAGGCAGATAAGTACAAAGTTCCCCGCATTTGCTTCGTGAATAAAATGGACAAAATGGGGGCCGATTTCAAACACACTCTCCATGATGTCGAAGAAAAGTTGGGCGCCCATACTGCAATTGTCACTTACCCCATCGGCGCCGAAAACTCTTTTAAAGGTGTCATCATGCTCCTGGAAGAACAATCAGTCATTTGGGCTGGGGATGACACTGGAGCCAAGTACGAAGTTGGCAAGATCCCCGAGGATATGATTGAGGAAGTAGCCAAAGAACGTAGCCGACTTATTGAACAAATCTGTGAAACTGACGATTCATTGCTCGAAAAATACCTAAACGGTGAGGTTCCCACCTTGATCGAGTTGAAAAAAGCTCTTCGCGCTGCCACCATTGCTTACAAACTCGTCCCCATGTACTGCGGCACCAGTCTGCGCAACAAAGGTGTGCAACCACTACTTGATGGTATTGTCGATTACCTTCCCTCTCCGCTCGATGTTCCTCCCGCCGAAGGCAAAATTCCGGGCTCTGATGAGGTTGCTATCCGCCACCCCGACGTCAAAGAACCCTTTGCTGGTCTCTCTTTCAAAATTCAGGCCGATCCTCACATTGGCAAGCTTACTTATGTCCGTCTCTATTCAGGACGCATCGATTCTGGTAGCTATATTTACAATGCCACTCGCGACAAAACCGAGCGGGTAGGACGCCTTGTTCTCATGCACGCCAACGATCGCGAAGAGGTTCCCTTCGCCGAGGCTGGGGAAATCGTAGGAGTTGTGGGGATGAAAGACACCAAGACCGGCGACACCCTCTGTGTCGAGAGTAGCCCTATTGTGCTTGAAGGAATTTCTTTTGCCGAACCGGTAATCTCTCTCTCCATTGAGCCCAAAACCAAAGCGGACCAAGAAAAAATGGGTCTGGCTCTAACTCGCCTAACGGAAGAAGATCCAACTTTCAAAATCCGCTCTAACCAGGAAACTGGTCAAACATTAATTGCCGGTATGGGCGAGCTCCACCTCGAAATTATCGTTGATCGGATGAAACGCGAATTTGGAGTTGACGCCAATGTAGGTAATCCTCAGGTTGCCTACCGTGAGACGATTACCCGCCCCGCAGAAGCCGAAGGTAAATACATCAAACAATCCGGTGGTCGCGGGCAATACGGTCATTGTTTCTTGCGCATCAAACCACTTGCGCGGGGGGAAGGCTTCAAATTCGTCAACTCAATCGTCGGGGGAGTGATCCCCAAAGAATTCATCGCCCCTGTCGAAAAAGGCGTGCGCGAAGCACTCGAAAATGGGGTTATTGCCGGGTTTAACCTCGTCGACATCGAAGTCGAACTCTACGATGGCTCCTATCACGACGTAGACTCGAGTGAGATTGCCTTCAAAATCGCCGGAAGCATGGCCGTCCAATCAGCGGTTAGACAAGCTGGCCCCATCATCTTAGAGCCCATCATGAAACTCGAAATTACCACCCCCGAAGAGTTTATGGGAGATGTGATCGGTGACATTTCCAGCAAGCGTGGTCAAGTCTTAGGTACCAGTCAACGTGGTAATGTCCGCGTGATCAACGCGATCGTTCCCTTGTCTGAGCTCTCTCGCTATGTTACAATACTTCGTAGCATGTCCCAAGGACGAGCGAGTTCGTATATGGAAATGTCCCATTACGATCCCGTCCCCAGTAACATTGCGGAAAAAATTATTAATAAAGAAAACAAATAAGGAGCCTATATGGCAGACGCCCAAAAGTACGTTCGTAGCAAACCTCACGTCAATATTGGTACCATTGGTCACGTTGACCATGGCAAGACCACTCTTACTGCCGCCATTACGACCGTGCTCTCCAAAAAGGGGCTCGCCGTTGCCAAGGGTTATGCCGATATCGACAACGCCCCCGAAGAGCGTCAGCGCGGTGTCACCATCAACCTCTCACACCAGGAATATGAGACCGAAAAGCGCCATTACGCTCACATCGATGCCCCAGGACACGCTGATTACATCAAAAACATGATTACTGGTGCCGCTCAAATGGATGGTGCCATTCTCGTGGTGGCTGCCACCGATGGTCCCATGCCCCAAACTCGTGAGCACATTCTTTTGGCCTATCAAGTTGGCGTTCCCAAAATTATTGTGGCTCTCAACAAATGTGATATGGTTGACGATGCCGAACTTCTCGATCTTGTCGAGATGGAAATTCGCGATCTCCTCAAGAAATATCATTATCCGGGCGACGAAATCCCCATTGTTCGCGTCTCTGCCCTCAAAGCTCTCGAAGGCGACGCTACCTGGGAAGCTAAGATTCAAGAACTCATGGACAAAGTCGACGAATACATCCCGACTCCCGTTCGTGCGCTCGACAAACCCTTCCTCATGCCTGTGGAAGATGTCTTTTCTATCAAGGGTCGTGGAACTGTAGCCACTGGTAGAATTGAACGCGGTGCTTGCAAGATCGGTGAAGAGATGGAAGTTGTGGGCATGCTTAAAGACAAAAAGACCGTCATTACTGGAGTTGAAATGTTCCGCAAACAACTTGACGAAGGTCAGGCTGGCGATAACGTCGGACTCCTCCTTCGCGGCGTGGAAAAAGAAGATATCGAACGCGGTCAAGTCATTGCCAAACCTGGCTCAATCAAGCCCCACACCGACTTCGAAGCCGAAGTCTACGTTCTTACCAAAGAAGAGGGTGGACGTCATACTCCCTTCTTTGCTGGATACAAGCCACAGTTCTATGTTCGCACTACCGATGTGACCGGTGACATCAAGCTCCCCGAGGGAGTCGAGATGGTTATGCCTGGCGACAACGCCAAGATGACTGTCAAATTGATCGTCCCAGTTGCGATGGAAGAGGGCTTACGTTTCGCTATCCGCGAAGGTGGCAAGACTGTAGGAGCGGGAGTCATTACCAAAATTCTGCCCGACTCGAAATAAATAAGTATTAAAAGCACTACTCATGGGTCATTGCCCATAGAGCACGGGTGCGACCCCGCCAAGCGGGGTCGCATTTAGTTAACAAGATAGGAGACACATGGCGACAGGTCGCATTAGAGTCAAACTTAAATCATTCGATCATCGTGTGATTGACGAGGCCGCTCAAAAGATCGTCGACACGGCCATTGCCACTGGTGCCCGAATCGTCGGACCCGTCCCCCTGCCGACTCGTCGCAAACTCATTGTGGTTGCCACTTCCCCCCATGTCGACAAAAATGCTCGCGAGCACTTCCAAATCCTCACCCACAAACGTTTGATCGATATCGAAAAGCCAACTGGCAAAACCATTGACTCCCTTATGCATCTTGAATTACCCGCCGGAGTCGGTATTGAAGTTAAAATGTAAGGAATGTATGACCACAACAATTTACGGACATAAAGTCATGATGGGTGAGGTATATCTGGGTACTACCCGTCGTGGTGCCACCAAAATAAATCTCCTCCCCATGACTGTTTCTCAGATCAAATCCAGTGAAAAAGATGGGTATACTAGCGTCCAAGTCTCTTTTGGCAAAAAACTAAAAAAACGCGAAATTACTTTTACGGATGGGCTTAGCGTAGGGACTGTCATTGCTCCCCAAGATGTCATCCAAGTCGGTTCCATTTGTACCATTTGTGCTACTTCTAAAGGCAAAGGTTTCTCCGGCGTCGTTAAACGCTGGGGTTTTGCGGGGGGTCCTCGTACTCACGGTCAATCCGATCGTCTCCGGGCTCCCGGGAGCATTGGCCAAGGGACCACTCCTGGCCGTATTCACAAGGGCAAGAAAATGGCCGGGCACATGGGTGGTGGAACCACAACCCGCAAAGGTGTCTTGGTTGTTGCCTACAACATAGAAGACAATAGTATTTGGGTTACCGGTCCAGTTCCGGGTTCTCGCAACTCGCTCGTCCGGCTCGACGTTACTGGTCATCAGGAGGTTGCATGACCAAACTAGTCCAGATTCCCGTCTTTGATCTCAAAGGTACCCCACTAGAAGCCTGGAAAATTGAAGGGACCTCTTTTGGTAAAGCCAACTCAACCTTGCTTGCTCAAGCTATTCGTGTTTACGGTAGTAACTCTCACCAGAAAACTAGTAAAGTCAAAACTCGCGGTGAGGTCGATGGTTCTACCCGCAAAATTTATCGCCAAAAAGGAACTGGTAACGCTCGCCACGGAGCCAAATATGCTCCAATTTTCGTAGGTGGTGGTATTGCTCATGGACCAACGGGAGTTCGTCCAGAGAACATGATTCTTCCCAAGGCTATGCGCCGGCGGGCACTAGGTGCTGCTCTGCAAGCCAAGATGGTGGAACAAACTATTACTGGTATCGCCAAACTCAAAACCTTCTCTGGGAAAACTGCCTCAGTTCTCAAATTACTCGCGCTAGCTACCAAGCACCCCAAAAACTCGGTTTTGGTCGTGACTGAAGGTCGTGCCACTTCGCTTTATCAATCTCTCCAAAATCTCCAGGGAGTTACCATGAAACGCTCTAGTCTCGTCAATGCATATGATCTAGTCTCTTCTGACTATCTCGTCTTGACTAAAAAAGCTCTCGACTCCTTACTTACCAGGATATCTCTATGACCATCCTTAAACCCATCATCACCGAAAAATCTATGGTTTCCGCTAGAGCTGGTTGTTATACCTTTGCCGTTGTCAAGGGTGCTAACAAATATCAAGTCAAAGAGGCAGTCGAAACTGCTTTTAAAGTCAACGTCACTCGTCTCAATATCTCGCGTCGTCATGTCCCAGCTCCCCGTACCGGAACCAAACGTTTGTCCGGCAACTCTAGTTATCTCAAATACGCGATTGTTAAATTAAAACCAGGGCAATCCATTGACCTGTTTGATCTAAAGGAAACTAAATAATATGTTAAAAGCCAGAAAACCCACCTCTTCAGGCGTCAGACACCAAGTGGCCTTTGATCGGGGCCTAACAGCGAGTCACCCCGAGAAATCGCTCACCTCCCCTCATAAGCAAAATTCTGGCAGGAACGCTCACGGGCATGTCACTACTCGTCACCGTGGAGGGGGCGAGAAACGTCGCTATCGCATCATCGATTACCGTCGCAACAAACCAGGCGTGGAGGCTCGTGTCGTTACGATCGAATATGATCCAGGTCGCTCCGCCAATCTAGCCCTTCTATATTATCGCGACGGCGAGAAACGCTATATCCTCGCCCCCGACGGTTTGTCCGTTGATGCTTTGGTTGTCTCTGGTCCCGGGGCCGAACCCAAAGTAGGTAACACTCTTCCTCTCAAAGAAATCCCAATCGGTCTCCCGATCCACAATCTGGAACTCAAACCAGGGAAAGGTGGCCAGATTGTGCGTTCTGCCGGTACTATAGCTATGGTTCAGTCCCGCGATGGTGGATTTGTGACCGTCAAGCTCCCGTCAGGCGAAGTCCGATTGATAAATGAGACTTGTTTTGCTACAATCGGCCAGGTCTCCAATCTGGAACACAAGAACCGTAAAATCGGTAAAGCCGGCCGTCGCCGCCATATGGGTTGGCGCCCAACGGTGCGTGGTATCGCTCAACATCCAGATTCACATCCCCACGGTGGAGGTGAGGGACGATCGGGTATTGGTATGCCTGGTCCCAAGACTCCTTGGGGGAAACCAGCTCTAGGGTTTAAAACCAGAGGGCGTTATAAATATTCGAACAAATTTATTATAAAAGACAGGAGAGTAAAATAAATGAGCCGTAGCAGTGCCAAGGGTCCCTATATTGACGCTAAACTTTTGAAAAAAGTTTTAAAAGCGGGCATGTCCGGCACCAAAATGCCGATAAAAACTTGGGCACGCGCCTCCGCCATTCCCCCCGAATTTGTAGGGCAAACATTTTTAGTTCACAACGGCAAACTCTTTAAAGAAGTTTTTGTCTCTGAAGGGATGGTTGGCCACAAACTAGGCGAATTTTCTCCTACTCGTACTTTTCGAGGTCACGGTAAGATCGTTAAACGCACCCTTACCAAAACATAATATGAAAACTATTCAAAAATACATTCGCACTAGTCCCCGGAAGCTTCGCCTTGTTGCCGATGCAGTCCGCTCTCTTTCTGCCGCGGGGGCCCTGCTCTATCTCAAGTTTATCGACAAAGCTGCCTCTGTTCCGCTTTCCAAAGCTATTAAACAAGCAGTTGGTAATGCCAAAGATCAAAAAGGCCTCTCTGCTGACAAATTGGGTTTCGCAACCATCGATATTATGGCAGGCCCAACCTACAAACGTTTCCAGGCTGTCTCTCGGGGTATGGCCCACAAAATTATGAAGCGTACTAGTCATATTCGTATCGTTTTAAAGGAGGTTAACCATGGGCCAAAAAGTTAACCCCACCAGTTTTCGCCTAGGTATCCTTTACAAACCATCTTCTCGTTGGTTTGCGGGTAAGAAGGAATACCAGTCTTTGGTCTTGGCCGACATTAAACTCAAAAAGTTTATCTACCAAAGACTTCACCTGGCAGGTATTGTCGAAGTTATTGTTGAGCGTTCAATCAACACTATTCATGTGACTATTCATGCCGCTCGCCCTGGAGTGGTAATCGGTCGAGGTGGTGCCAATCTGGAAATCCTCAAAAATGAGCTGGTAGCTTACCTCAAAACTATCGGTGTCAACCCAAGTCTCAAATTTCAGCTCGATGTTGCCGAAGTCAAAAACCCCGACCTCTCTGCCAAATTAGTGGGAGAGCGGATCGCCGAACAATTGATCAAGCGTTACCCCCATCGCCGCGCCATTTCTCAAGCTCATGAACGGGTGATGGCAGCTGGAGCTAAAGGTATCAAAATTCAACTTTCTGGTCGGATTGGGGGAGCCGAAATTGGCCGCAGTGAGAAGTATTCGATTGGTACCATTCCCACCCAAACCCTCCGCTGTGACATCGATTATGCGCAAGTTCCAGCGCTCACTCGTTCTGGTTATGTTGGAATCAAAGTCTGGATTTACAAAGGAGAAGCGGTTCTATGATGCAACCTAAAAAATCTAAATACCGCAAAGAGTTTAGGGGCACGATGGATGGCATTGCCACTCGTGGATCAGATGTTGAGTTTGGTGAATACGGACTTAAAGTGACCGAAAGTTCTTGGATCACCGCTGCCCAAATCGAAGCTGCTCGCCGCACCATTACCCATCACACCAAGCGGGGTGGTAAATTATGGCTCCGCATTTTCCCTCATAAACCACTTACCCACAAGGCGGCCGGGAGTAAAATGGGTTCAGGTAAAGGAGATATTGATAAATATACTGCAGTTGTTAAACGCGGCACAATCGTGTTTGAACTTGGGAGCATCGACGAGGTTACTGCCCGTGAAGCTTTCCGTAAGGCCGCCTCCAAACTACCCGTACTGACTCGCTTTGTTATTCGAGGTGCCATATGACCATGAAACTACGCAAAAATGATCTCCTTGAAATCAAAAAAGGTGGCAGAATTGCCATTCTAGCCCGCCTTGCCGAATTCAAGGTAGAACGTGCTAAACTAGCAGGGCTGAAAATGAAAACCGAACTCAAAAATCTCCGCGAACCAAAAATAATTCGCCGTGCAGTAGCAGAACTGCACACCCTACTTAGTCAATTAAAGGAGACCAAGTGAAAACAATCTCGGCCAAAGTCTTATCTACCCATCTTAAAGGAAGTGCCGTGGTGGTCGTGGAGACATCTTGGAAACACCCCCTTTATCAAAAGTCTGTCAAAAGGAGTAAAAAATTCTTGGTGCAAAATGATCTCCAAGCAGTCGCTGGTAATTTTGTGACAATCCAGGAAACTCGCCCCCTCTCCGCCCGCAAACATTTTACGATTACTAAAATTATTAAAAACGTATGATCCAACTTCGTTCAGTCCTCGTTGCAGCTGACAACTCTGGAGCCAAATGGCTCAAGGTGATCCATATTCATGGAGGTTCATTCCGTCGCTTCGGCTACATTGGCGATATGGTTTCGGTCGTAGTGGACGGGGCCGATCCCAACGGTTATGTCAAAGATTCAGAACTAGTCAAGGCCGTGATTGTGCGCACCCGCAAAGAGACTAGGAGAGCTGATGGTACCTACGTGCGCTTTGACGACAACGCCGCCGTGATTATTGATCCCAAAACCAAAGATCCAATCGCCTCTCGCGTCTTTGGACCGATCGCCCGTGAAGTCAAAGAAGCTGGTTATCATAAAATCGCCTCACTCGCTCCGGAGGTACTTTAATATGAAAAAATTTAAAAAAGGCGATATGGTATTAGTCACCTGTGGCAAAGACAAAGGTAAAACCGGTACGATTATCAAAATTATGCCCAAAACTGACAAAGTCGTGGTTAGCGGTGCCAACCTCTACAAAAAACACGTCAAGCCCACTCAAAATAAAGAGGGGGGGATTATCACTCGCGAACGCCCGCTTTCTACTGGTAAAATTAGCCTGATGCAAGATGGCAAAGCCATTCGTATCAGTCAAAGGAAATCACTATGATCGATGCAAATCTAAAAACTCGTTTTGAAACAGTATATCGAAGAGAGCTTCTCCAAGAACTAGGACTTAGCAATATTTTTGCCGCCCCCAAACTCGTCAAAATTATCCTCAACGTTGGCATCCCCAAAACCGATACTTCAGCCAAGGATGTGGAAACCATTAAAGCCGAGTTAGCCGCCCTGACTGGTCTTGCCCCCAAAGTGGGAGGGGCCAAACAATCTATTGCCGGATTTAAGATCCGTGCAGGGGACCCCGTTGGGGTATCCGTCACTTTGCGTGGAGTTAAAATGTTTGATTTCCTCGATAAATTGTGTAGAATAGTACTTCCGCAGGTCAAAGATTTCCGCGGGGTCAAAAATACCGCCTTTGATGGACACGGCAACTACACCCTCGGTCTATCGGAACAAATCATCTTCCCCGAGATTGATTATGCCAAGACCGAAAAAATTCACGGCCTAGAAATCGTGATTGTTACTTCAACCAGTAGCAACGAGCACGCTCGCGCTCTTCTGAAAATACTCGGGTTACCTTTTGAAAAGGGTCAATAAAACACTATGGCAAGACTTGCTCTCATTCTCAAAAGTCGTCTCAAGCCCAAATTTAGCACGCGTGCTCACAGCCGGTGTAAATTATGTGGCCGCCCCAAAGCTTATATGCGCCATTTTGGCATGTGCCGTCTTTGCTTTCGGCAAGCCGCCCAAATTGGCAATCTACCTGGAGTTACCAAAGCTAGTTGGTAATCTTAATATGATTAACGACCACATCTCTGACATGTTTACTCGTTTAAGTAACGCTTATGCCGTGGGTAAAAAAACCGTGGATATGCCATTCACCAAAATGTGTGAGGCAGTGGCAAAAGTTATGCTGGAAGAAAAATATCTGCGTAAAGTCGAGCTAGTTTCGTCCGATAAGACTCATCCAACTCTCAAACTCACCCTCTCCTATCAAGGTAGTACCCCCGCGGTAAGTCGCCTCCGTCGCATCTCCAAGCCAGGAGTCCGTATTTACCGTTCACTTCGTGAGTTTAAACCTATCTTGTCCGGTCTTGGGATCTCGATACTCTCCACTTCCCGTGGTATTATGTCCGATCGTCAAGCACGCACTGCTCATTTAGGAGGAGAAGTTCTCGCCGAACTTTGGTAAACCATTATGTCCAAAATTGGTCGTCTCCCGATTACTATCCCAGAAGGTGTTACCCTCTCACTTGTTGCCTCCCAGGTCAAAGTTGTAGGACCTAAAGGAGAATTATCCTACCTAGTCCAACCCAAAATCTCGGTTAAACTCGAGGGAAATCAAGCTATGGTGACCCGCTCGTCTGATGATAAACCGATCCGCGCGCTCCACGGTTTGACTCGCTCGCTCATTGCCAATATGGTGACCGGAGTCAGCGTTGGTTTTACCAAAACCCTGGAATTGCAAGGCACTGGTTATCGTGCTCGCCTTTCCGGCAACAATTTAATCCTCTCACTTGGTTTCTCTCACGAAATCGAATATCTCCCACCCATTGGAGTTACTCTCAAAGTAGAAAATACTACCACCATTATCATCTCCGGTTTCGATCGCCAACAGGTGGGGGAGGCCGCTGCCAAAATTCGCTCATTCAAGAAACCCGAGCCCTATAAGGGGAAGGGCATTCGTTATCAAGGAGAAATCGTGAGGAGAAAGGCTGGTAAAGCTGCCAAAGCCGCTACTACCGCCTAAACTATTATGAAAAATCAATCATCTTATGTTTCTCGCCTCACTCGTGTTCGCGCGAGTCTGCGGTTTTCATCTCGTCCACGTCTTACCGTGTTTCGCTCCAATCAGCACATCTGGGCGCAGGTGATCGATGATGAGCATAGTAAAACTATTGCCTCCGTTAACACCAAAACCCTTATTACAAAAAAAGGCGAAACCAAAACGCTCCGCGCCGCCTCCGTTGGATCCGAGCTTGCTCGCCTCACTCTTGCCCAAAAAGTAAAAAAGATTGTCTTTGATCGAGGTGCCTATAAATACCATGGTCGCGTCAAGGCTCTCGCCGATGCCGCCCGCTCTGGTGGTTTAGAGTTTTAAACGAGGATAATTTATGTACAACAACAAACAAAGCCGTCGCGATCACTCACCTCGTGCCCCCCAAGAGTTCGATGAGAAAGTCATCCGTATTTCCCGGGTCACTAAAAAGACCAAGGGAGGCAACAATATTAGCTTTACCGCCTTAGTGGTTGTGGGAGACCGCAAGGGTAGGGTGGGGGTGGCTCTCGGCAAAGCCAAAGATGTTATGAACGCTATTAAAAAAGGTGTCCGTCGCGGCAAAAAAACCGTGATTACTATTCCCCTTGTCGACAATCGCACGATCCCCTATGAAATGACCATCAAATATGGCGCCGCTCGCCTTATCCTCAAGCCCGCTCCTGCGGGAACTGGGGTTATTGCCGGAGGATCAGTTCGTGCTGTCCTTGAACTCTCTGGAGTCAAAGATGTTGTTTCTAAAATTTTGGGAACCAATAACAAGATGAGTAATGTGGTAGCTACTTTTGAAGCCTTAAAACTCATGAAATTAACCGTCGCAACCAAAAATGCTCTCGGTCAAACCAGTACGAAAAAACTATGAAACTACACTCTCTTCCCAAAGTTACCGCTAGAAAAGCCAAGCGTCTAGGCCATGGTTATGGCTCTGGTAAGGGCGGGCATACCAGTAGTCGCGGCCAAAAAGGCCAGCTCTCTCGTGGGAGTGTTCGTCTCTCCTTTACCGGTTCGTCTTGGGTTTGGTTCAAGCGCTTACCTTTCATGCGGGGGAAAAGTCGTTTTAACTCGTTTGCCAGTGAGACAGTAATTTTGACCTTGACCGATCTTAACAAGCTCAAAGCTGGCGCGGTCGTCAACCCCAAAAATCTCGATCTCCCTCCCGCTACCCGTCTTAAGGTAGTGGCAACTGGCGAGCTCACCAAGGCGCTGATTGTCGAAGTTCCCGCCACTATTCAAGCTCAACAAGCCATCATCCAAGCCAAGGGAGAATATCGTGGCACTAAATGAGTTCTTCTCTACTCTCAAATCTAATCGCGAGCTCCGCCGTCGACTCCTGGTAACTCTCTTTATCTTGGCCATCTTTCGTTTTGTTACTCACATCCCCGTTCCTGGTGTCAACTTGGAAGCTATTAAACAAGTATTTTCTGGCAACCAACTCCTCTCCCTCCTCGACGTCTTTAGTGGTGGCACCCTCGCCAATTTTTCTATTCTGGCACTCGGCTTAAATCCTTATATTAATGCTTCGATCATCATGCAACTTATGACCATGGTTTCGCCCAAGCTAGAAGAAATGTCCAAAGAAGGTGAGTCGGGTCGCGAAATCATCAATCAATATACTCGTATGCTGGCCGTCCCCCTCTCGATTATGCAAAGTGCCGCCATGTATATGTTGCTCAAAAATAGTAATCTTGTCACCGCCACTTCTCCCCTTGCTCTCCTGACTCTCTTGGTCACTATGGCCGCCGGTAGCATCTTCTTGATGTGGCTGGGGGAAAACTTGACCGAATATGGTCTGGGTAACGGAATTTCTCTTCTGATTTTTGCCGGGATTGTGGGTCGACTTCCCGTGACCTTCCTCCACACTCAAGCTATTGCTTCCACCGTTAACCCAGCCAGTATTTTGGCCTTCATAATTCTGGGATTAGCTGTTGTTTATGCGATTGTTGCCATCGACGAAGCCAAGCGCCAGATCCCCGTCTCCTACTCGCGCCGGATTCGCGGTGGCAAAGATGTGGGCGGTGGCTCTACCTATTTACCCATCAAACTCAACAATGCCGGAGTAATCCCGATTATCTTTGCGATCGCTCTAGTTTTGGCTCCTTCCATGTTGGCTGGTCTACTCAAGAATGTTGGTAATCCAACTATTGCTACCCTCGCTACGCGCTTTGCCACCTTCTTTACTCCCAGTTCTCTCCCCTATAATCTTTTCTATTTTGTGATGGTTGTCAGTTTCACCTACTTCTACACTGCTGTCGTTTTTGATACCGATAAGATTGCTGATCAGCTCAAACAAAATGGGGGATATGTACCAGGCATTAGACCTGGAAAAGAAACTGCCAAATACTTAAGTTATATCGTCAAGCGCACCACTCTAGCAGGAGCCCTTTTCCTGGGTGCCATCGCGATCCTCCCCAGTCTTGTCCAAGGTGCGACCCAGATTACTACGCTCACCATTGGCGGCACCAGTATCTTGATCGTCGTCTCGGTCGTCCTTGAGACCTACCGCAAGATGCAGTCCTACCAGGTCGCCCGCTCCTACGATAGTTTCATTAGATAATTAGTCACTTTGCGGTCTAGTAGCACATGAGATTTGAAACCAAACGGGGGCAAATTTTTCACCGTCATAAATATATCTCGTGGTTTTATGCTCTCCCGTATCCCAATCAACCGCTTCACTTAAAAAGAAGCCGTTATGGTCTCCAACTTCAGAAATGTCTATATTGGCGCCTTGAACCTTAAAGATGATAAATCCGTCCTCAACAATTACGGCTACATTAGGGGTGTGATTCATGGCTGTGTTGGCAAATAATATCGTTTCATCTTTTTGGTCATTATCAACATCAAATTTACTTTCAGTCCAAGGATATGCCCCTATGGAAATCATATAAAATTCACCCCCAAAAGGTTCTTTTAATGGATTAAATTCTTCCCTAATTGGGGTAATTTCTTGATTAGAAATAATCAGAGAAGGTGGGTAAGATACCATTACTTCATTAAATACATTTGAGAAGTATTCTTTTGGAATATCCTTATTTGCATAATAAGGGCACGTTACTTGTGAGCTTTCTGTCAACATTACAGATTCGTTTACCTTTTTACTAGATTGGGATACGAAGTTTGTATACCCTAGGGAATACCCGATAATCAAAACAAGTGCCGCTATTAAAAAAATTTTTACGCCCATTTACTTAGTAAGTTAGTAATTAAGAATAATATATATGTTGCTACACTAAAGAGAAATAAATAAGAAATGAAAATAGCAAAAAATTTAATAAATTTTATGCAGATAAATTTTACTTTGTTCAAGTCAATGTCGTATGAATATTCATCACCAATAGTGTCAGATTTAAATTCATTTAACACTACAAGAGCGAAAAAACTAGATGTTATTGCAGCGGTAAGACCATACCAGTCGGTATCGTAGGCATCTCTATAGCCAAGGAAATTTTTATCAAAGAGATTACCAAATTTAAAAAAAATGGGAGCTAAAAACGGCGTTATAAACAATGCCGTTATCACACCAACAACTAGAGCTATCCAAAAATACTTAAGGCTTCTAGACAAAAAGGCTTTATTGTCCATAAGTCACCATAGTTTATAGGTAAACTTCCCGATAATATTTTGTTTGTTTACCACATCTATTTTTTCACCTCTCTTGTCTAGTAGTATTAAATATTCATCACTCTTTAAACTAATTTCTTTTTTGTCGCCATGCAACCAATTAGTCCAATTCGCATATGGTTCAATTAGTATATTTCCACTAATATCTACCTCGCCTTTCGTAATAGCAACTATTTCGTGGCTCTCTTGCTAAAAGTGTGGTAGTCGGTCGCCTGGTCCCACCTGGAAGAAATGTGTAGTACTGATTTGTAATGTGTTGTGCTAATAAAATGGCGGTATCACTTCTTGTTTAGGAAAGGAGATACCGCCATGTCCTATG
>JAZDDW010000057.1:0-5814 GCA_043809365.1 bacterium | reverse complement strand
CATAGGACATGGCGGTATCTCCTTTCCTAAACAAGAAGTGATACCGCCATTTTATTAGCACAACACATTACAAATCAGTACTACACATTTCTTCCAGGTGGGACCAGGCGACCGACTACCACACTTTTAGCAAGAGAGCCGCTAGTAATTGACGTGGAGATAGTAAGTATCATAGCCCTCACTTTGTTTGACGTGGACGTAAAGCAGATTACCACTGCCACATTTCATACTACCTTGATAGAGTTCTCCTGGTTTGACTGCCTTGACGGTGGAGTTATCGCTAACCATGTCTACTCCTGTATGGACGTTGCCCGTATAGCGAGAAGAGTACGAGGTATGACCATAACCCTGAGTAATCTTGATGGGGTCGTTCAAGGGCCAGTTCCAACTCCCGCTACCATTTTGCGAAGGGTCTGCATTATCCCAACTAAGATTGGTTGAGCGTAGGAGCCCAAAGGGGTCGCGTCCGGCACTATTTTGGGCTACTTCGAAGTGGAGATGAGTGCCGGTTGAACAAGGTGATGAACCCTGGATAATGGAGGCAATTCGTTCACCCTCCCCTACATCCCTGGCTTTGACTTCTTTACCCAAGCCGGCAATAATCCCCTGAATTGCAACGAGTTCGGCTTGAGCTTCTGCAAGGAGTTTTTGATACTGGCTCTCGCTATTCTTGGTTTCGGCGAGGAGTTTGTTCTTCTCCGCGACTTGGCCGGCGAGGGTGGATTTGTCACGGTCTAGTTTGGTTTTTAAGGATGCAATTTCTTGTTGTTTATCTTCTTTAGTTGCTTTTTGAGCGTTGTAATCGAGGCGAGATTTTTCGAGAGCTATCAGAACGTTGCGGTCGTGGTCGCGGATGATCTTCCCGTACTCGATGGCCCGCAGAATGCTAGGGAGACCAGAAACTTGCGAGATCAAATATGTGTCGTAGGTACCGCGATACATGTAAGTATCCCTCACACGAGAGACGAAAATCTTGGTCAGGTCAGCCAGAGAGTAATCGATGCTATCGATCCGGCTCGCCAAATCGTCTATTTCGGACTTGAGTTTGTCAAGTTGGAGATTGGTCGCAGCAATTTTTGCTTGAGTAAGCTTGATTTGAGTATTTAAGACAGAGAGAGCCTGCAGGAGAGTTTGGGCTTGACCGGAGAATTGATCTTTTTTGGCTTGACAATCAGCAATATAGGTCCGCAAAGAGCCTTCATCTTTGGGAATATCCTCTCCACAGACGGCGGCATGGACTGGAGAGATGACACAGTGACACAGTGACACAGTGACAAAGATGAAGACTAATAGCTTTTTCATCGGCCGTAACGTCTCGTCGCGATCAAGCTAGCCAGACCTCCGATCATCAACCCAAGCAATACTTCAGCGCCAAGCAAAGCAAACATAATCCACAGGGGGACGGGCAGGAGGGGAATACCTTGGAGAAACTCCACCAAGTTGGGGGTCAAGTAAAGGAGAGCTAAATAAGCTAGTCCCCAGCCGAGGAAAGAGCCGAGAACGCCGTAGATAATACCCTCGCTGACAAAAGGACCACGGATATACCAGGGAGTAGCACCTAGGAGTGAGAGAGTTTTGATCTCGGTTTTCCTGGCGGTGAATTTGAGACCCAAGATCACGATGATGGTGGTGAGGGAGGCAAAGATCAAGAGACTGGAGAGGACAATACCAGTAAGACGGATACCACTCACCCATTTTTTGAGGGTATCGATGACATCTTTTTGAAACACGACCTCCTCGACGGACGAGTTGGCTTGCATGACCCCGGCAATCGCTTCTAGATCAGTGACATTTTTGGCGCTTACTTCCAGGCTGGCAGGCAAAATATCGGCAGTCACCATCTCGAGTAAAAGAGGATTATCGGTGTTTTGCTCACGATAGATCGCGAGGGCATCTTCTTTGGAGAGATAGCGCATGGACTCAACTGGAGTGGAAGCAGAGATTTTGGACTTAAGTGAGTCGATCTCCACGGAGGTGGTGTCATCTTTGAAAAAAGCCGTGACTTGGGGGCGAGATTCAAAATAGGAGAGCATACGCCCTGCGCCCAACACAACGAGCGAGAAGATACTGACGATCAGGAAAGTAGTTACGGTCATAAAGATCGCCGAGATAGATTGGTAAGGTGAGCGGCGGATGTGTTTCAAAACCGTGTTTTTGGGGGTCATGTTGACTCCAGTTTATCAGATTTGTCAGCCTTGGAGTGGTGGTGGTGGACGCCGGAGTCGTGTACCAGCTTGCCTTTGTCCATCCGCAGACGCCGGAGCTTGAGATCTTTGATGAGCTCCAGGTCGTGAGTAGCCATGACCACTGTTGTACCCTGTTCATTGATATCTCGCAAAAGTTGAATAATGGAAAGACCGGTTTTGGCATCCAAGTTACCTGTCGGCTCGTCGGCAAACAAAACCTTGGGTTGGGGGGAGAGGGCACGGGCCACTCCAACTCGCTGGAGCTCACCACCTGAGAGCTGGATGGGGAAATAATCTTCTTTGCCCGAGAGTCCGGTGAGGGCCAAGAGTTCGGTACGCCGTTTGGCAATCAAATTTTTATCCAGACCCATGATGTCGAGGGCGAGATCGATATTTTCGGCCACGGTACGGTCAAAGAGGAGTTTGAAATCTTGGAAAACCACTCCGACCTTGCGCCTTAAGAGGGGCAGGTTTTTGGCCGAGATCTTAGAGAGATCATCCCCATCAACCACAATTTTGCCATGGGTCGGAGTAATATCTTTGATCAGAGAGCGCATCAAAGAGGTTTTGCCGGCGCCTGAGGCGCCCTCAACGACGACAAACTCCCCTTCCCCGATGGCAAATGAGACATCGGAGAGAGCTTGCGTACCGTTGCCAAAACGAATAGTGACTTGGTCAAAAACAATCATAATGGTTAGTTTAAAGTCCTAAAGCTATAAAGTCTGTAAAGTCAGACTGCGTAGTCATTCGGCGAGTTCGCTGTTGTTGATCTCGGCAGCATTAAGTTCCAGGACTTTGAGACGGCCAACATCCATGAGCCAGCCAGCTTTTTTACCCTGATTGGTTTCGCCCCAGACAGCGACACGGTCACCGACTAAGAGATCGAGATCCACTACCGAAGAGGTGACATAAACCCATTGGCTTTTGTTGTCCCCGCGCTCGATGTGATGACTACCCTCTCCATCAATCCCCCCTGACATCAGGATCCCTTCTGCCTGATCACGAAAAGTTTTTTCGTCGGCTGAGCCAAAGGTATCACCAACTTTGACGTTGGTGGCGCTAGTCAAGGCTTGGGTGGTACCGGTCATGGTGCTAGCTGGGCCTGCAGAACTAAGCCGTTTTTGAGCCACAAAAAATCCGGTAGCTAAGCCAGCTAGGATACCGAGGAGCACTAGGGGTAACAGGAATTTATTTTTTTGTTTTGGTTTCATGGGGGTAAGCTCCTCTTTTGCTTCAGTAATAATAAGATCATCTGGATTAGCTTCGGTTAGATTGATTTGCTTGAGTTCGTCCATAAGATCCTCCGCGCGAATATATGACTTTCCCCACTATATCATATCTTATGAGAGCTGTTTGAGTTGCGCTTGGATAAAGGCGTCTAGATCGCCGTCAAGAACACTTTCTGCCTGACTGGTTTCGTAAGTCGTGCGCACATCCTTGACTAACTTGTAGGGGTGGAGCACGTAAGAGCGGATTTGGTTACCAAAACTGGCAACTTTGTACTCTCCTTTGGCTCCTGCAATTTCAGCTTTGCGTTTCCCCTCTTCGATTTCCCAGAGTTTGGCTTTGAGGAGTCGCAGGCAAATGTCCCTATTACTTTGTTGGTAGCGCTCTTGCGTGCTGACAATCACGATACCGCTTGGTTTGTGGATCAGACGCACAGCGGTGCTCACTTTGTTCACATTTTGCCCGCCATGGCCTCCGGCGCGGAAAAACTGCCACTCGATGTCTTCGTCTTTTACGACTACGTCAGGGGTATCTTCCTCTACAGCCGGCAAGACTTCGACGAGAGCAAAGCTAGTTTGGCGGAGTTTGTCGGCATTAAAGGGGCTTTGGCGGACTAAACGGTGAGTACCGGCCTCACGCTTTAAGAGTCCGTAGGCATTTTTACCTTTAAAGCGAATCAAGACGGATTTGATCCCGGCTTCGTCCCCCCTAGTTTCATCGATAATCTCATAGCCCCACCCCTGTCGCTCGGCGTAGCGCAAGTACATCCGCTCAAGCATACCCGACCAATCCATGGCTTCGGTGCCCCCTGCCCCGGCGTGGATGGAGAGCAAGGCATCGAGGGCGTCAAAGCGACCAGAGAGATAGGTAGAAAGCTCTAGCTTGTTAATGGCACTCTCTGCAATGGCACAATACTTTTCTATCTCTTCCCCTAACTCGATGGCGGTTTCGGCGTCCCCCACGGTCGATTCGACGTGGGCAAAGGTTTCTTGGAGGTCGTTGATCTCGGATAGACGTTGGCTTTTCTTTTGCGCATCGGCTTGACCCCAGAATTCGGCTCCCTCCATTTGTTTGAGAAGGGTTTGTTTTTCGACCTGGAGCTCGTCCAAACGGAGCTTGGTTTTGAGATCGTCTAAACGCGTGGCTAAGTCTGACATGAGGATATTGTAGCAGTAAGATCGGACTTATAACCCCGGGGGTTGTAAGTCAATCGAAAAGCAACTTTTCGATTCCCTTGAGTTTACGTTGGTAGTCAGCATTGTCTTTGATGAATTGTAAGTGCGTACTAATTGATTTGTCGTCCGACTCCACTATTTTGGTTAAATCTGCCAAGTGATGAGGTGAATTTTTATGAGTCAACTCGTAGAGAGAGGAAAATTCGTACTCTTCTATACTTTCATCACTTATTATCCTCGCAGTAGCAGGATTCAAATGAATATATCGGCTTACATGGAGGAGTTGTTCGTTGGACGTAATCTCGACAATTTTGTATTGACCCTGGAAAAGATGACCTGATCTTTCGTGTATAGAATTAAAATATCGGGTGTAACTATTCTGAATATTCCCCATAAATTCGCTAATCCCGTGCTCTTCATTTTGACTAATCAACAAATGAAAATGGGTGGGCATAAGACAATATGAATGCAATGTAATTAACCTTTTTCCCTTGAGACTCATCGGTGATCTATTTTTGGCACACCAAACTAAATAATAGGACAGACTAACCGGTTGCTCGGTTTGACGGTAGTAGACGATATTGGTGAGCATGCGATCACAGTTTTTTGCTTCATCAAAAATGACTTCGCCGTTAATACTGCGATTGAATACATGAAATATGCCACCAGTGTATGGCTTGATTGTTCTTTTGCCCATATCTGCTTACTTATAACCCCCGGGGTTGTAAGTTGATTGTAATACAATACAACTATGAAATGGAAAGAAAAATGGGTAACGCTTTCACAAAAAACTTGGTTTAAGCGTGCCTACGCGTCAATTGGGATGGTGATGATCGTCGCTTCACTGTTAATTGTGGTCGATCCGGAACCTTTTTTGCGATATGGCTATTGGGGAGTGTTTGGATTTAACTTGATTGGACCAGGCACTCTCCTTATCCCCACCCTTTCCCTCAAGATGAATATTTGGGGGTTGGCCCTGGCTTCGGCTTGTGGCATGGCGCTCAACGATAGCCTTAGCTGGATAGTGGGACAGGGAGGTAGGTCAATCATCCCTCCAGGTACCAGAGCTCAAAAAATAGAGCAAGTGAATAAGTCACGATACATATTGCACTCCCGAAGGGAGTGATATATGTCAGATGTTCCTCGTTTGCGGTATATATTGCCGAAGTTTAAGCCCGGGTACAATCGGGCGATGAAAACATTAATCAGCTCTCTCAAATACGAGT
>JAZDDW010000056.1:0-22535 GCA_043809365.1 bacterium | reverse complement strand
CAACCCAGGCTATAAAGCAAAAAGAGGCGTCCCATGGACGCTTTTTAATCTCTTTTTGCTCCAGCATGGTGGGGGCGGTGTATCGCAAAGCGAGACATAATACCCCCAACATCTGGAAGCATAAATCTCGGTTCGAACCTGATAAAATAACTAATATTGCCGAAGTAGTTTACTGAAAAACCACCTGATTGTATCGGGAAGACGTAGGCTCAATACCTACCTTCGGCTCATATATGGTAAATACAGTATGTGCAAATAACTATCTAAAGAAACTTTTAACCAAAATTGAGGGCTATGTTCCGACTGATGAAGACAAGAAATCATTTAGTAGGGATAAAGTAGATTGCATTTTCAGAAAGATCGACAGAAAGAAGTTTCGTAGAAAACAACTAGGTCAAGAATCAAAAAATCACATCAGAACTAAGATCAAGATTAGTGTTGACGCTGGCAAGCCCATCCACCTGGTAATACCATTTGGAGGCTATAAGCACTACTGGAATCTCTCACGACCAGAGCCAGATTGGGCTGAACTATTTAACTTTAGATACATTACTGAATATATCCTGCCAATACTAGCTTTATACGAACCCGGAGTCACGATGGAATATATGTCAGAGGATATGATTTTGCCTCGAATGAACAATTATCCAAATGAGGTAATCGAAAAGTACATCGCTGTGTTTAAAAAAATACTGACTTGGTATCAAAAACAAGTTCCTCCAAATCTTCAGCTAAAGTTTTTCAGAGTCAGCGATAGATGTAATAAATATGAAATCATCAAAAAAGTTGAAGCTCTTTTACCCGAAAGACGAGAAGTATATGACGAACTGACTCTTGAAAAGCAAGAAGCCGAGTTAAAACGTAGTTACAGATCTATATACTGGAATGGCAAAGCTGACTGGACGAATCTATCTGAACCGGAGAAGAAGAATAAAATTATTGAATCACGGCTTATCGAACTAGCATATTACGATACAGAATCATTGCCAGAATTTATGGGGAATTACCTTGGCGAGGAAGATCATATCTGTATCTGTTTTTCGTTTGGACTATCACCTGACAATGCATTTGATGACTTAACATTGGGCTCAACCTTCGGCTCTATAGCTGATTATTGGATAGGAAGGGGGATATTAATTAGCAATGGGGGACAATTACATCCAAGAATAGTTTCAGCAAAACAATATGAGGCAATGAAACAGAAAATAGTGATAAATGAAGTGAATTTAGGCTTACCAGGAAATAACTATGTAAAGATCGAAGTCATTCCGAAATAATAGGTTCTCACATAGTCCCATCCTTCGCTTTCAGCTTCGGAGTGGCACGGCGTTACCGCCAACAGATAACAATAGCTACTAGATCTTAAGAGGATTAATTCACGTGTACTTTAATCCCCACCTCTTACACGCCACTTGCAGAATTTTTTCGATCATCTGATCAAAACTGTAGCCTGCAGTCCTCGCCGCCAAAGGGAAGTAAGACATAATTTTTTCATCAGGGACCATTCCTGGTAACGTATTAATTTCGATAAAATAAAGTTTGTCTTTCGAATCTAGTCGATAGTCGATTCGCGCACAATCACAGACATTAAGCGTTCGATAGATTAATCGTGTTGTATCCTCAATTAATTTTCTCTCTTTCTTAGTCAGTTGAGCAGGGCAATCGTATGCGTCTTGCAGATTGTGGAGTTTGTCTTCATAGATCCATTTGAGTTCGTAACTTGCGATCTTATTCATTCCCTTCGGGAGAAAATCAAATTTTTGTTCAATAATTGGCAGTACTTCGATTGTTTCATTGTTTCCAATTACTCCCACAGTAAATTCGCGTCCTTCGATATATTCCTCTACTATCACCCCACCTCGGAAATTATCTGACATTATTTTTAGTCTCTCCTTTAATGTCTTAATTCCGTGCACCACATTTTTGTCTAGTATGCCCTTACTCGAACCTTCGCTATTTGGCTTGATAATTAGCGGGTACTTTAGGGAAGGAGGAATAATTGCCTGTTGAGTTGATATCAAGACAGATGCAGGTACGTTTATTCCTGTCACCCCCAGCAAAAACTGTTTAGTCCAACTTTTGTTGAGCCCGAGCGCGTGAGTCGTAGGGCCAGAATGTGTATAGGGTATATTGAGCATTTCACAATATATGGGTATCTGTGATTCTCGGGCTTCCCCCCCCATTCCTTCTGCGATATTCAACACAATGTGGATTTTGTTTTTTAGTTTAGCGAGCTTTGTCAAGGCTTTCCAATCGGCCTCAATCGGATATACTCGGTGGCCTAGTCTCGTCAGTGACTGTACAATTCCCTCGATCACTTCAGGGGTATCAAATTCCAAATCAGTTTGTTGATCCAAGTGGGTTGTGGATTTACTTCGTTGGGTGTTATAGGTGAAAGCGACGTTCATGTTCTATTGTTGACTGTCTTCCGGCATTGGTTCTGGTGGTAAAAACTCCTCACCTCCATCTTTGGGCGCGTATTGTTCAGCCTTGAGCCACTCAACATAAGTACATCCCGTCGCCTCTTTCTTCTCTCGGTCCCACCCGGCCGTACTACATTTCTTCATTTTCTTCCCCGCCGCCGTTGTATAGAGTACAAGCTTCTTCCCACACTCTGGGCAATCCTCGTCCAGTTTCTCTGTCGTCCCATTGATCCACTCGATATAATCACACCCCTCGGCTTTCCTGAGCTCGCTGTTCCACACATTAGTCGAACACTTTTTCATCTTTTTACCAAACCGGGTCACATTCAGGACGAGGGGGGATCCGCACTTGGGGCATTTCTCATCTAGTTCCTGTGGCTTAAACTCTAGCCATTTCACATAATCACAACCTTCATTTTTATGGGTATCTGGGTTCCAACTCCCGCCTGAGCAGCGCTGTAGTTGTTTGCCAGTTTTGGTCTCTGTGACTGGACCAAGCGGTTTATTACATTTGGGGCATATTTCTTCCATGAGGGTTAATATAGACACAATGAGTTACTTTGTCTATATGCTCCTTTGTGAGGGGGGTAGTTATTATCTGGGTACCACCAACAATGTTCCCAAGCGTTTTCTGACCCACCAATCGGGTAAGGGAGCCAGCTACACTCGTAGTCACAAACCAGTTAAAGTCGTCTACCAAGAAGAGCTCCCCGACAAATCGGGAGCGCTCAAGCGTGAAGCTACGCTCAAAAAATTATCCCATCAGCAAAAAATTATTCTTATCTCCTCTTCCCACGAGTTACCTTTTAGGTCACAATAGGGGGAGTGAGTAAAAAAAGCTTCAAAGAGATTATCAAAAGTGTTGGTCCGGGTTTGATTACCGGCGCAGCCGACGACGACCCATCAGGTATCGCCACCTACAGTCAAACCGGTGCCCAGTTTGGCCTCGGCCAGTTATGGACTGCCGTTTACATGCTACCGTTTCTTATCTCGGTTCAAGAAGCTTGCGCCCGGATCGGTGCTGTCACCGGTCATGGTTTGTCTCACGCTGTCAAAAAACACTTTAGTCGTCGCATCCTCATGTTTATGGTCATCCTCGTCTTGGTTTCCAATACCATCAATATTGGTGCCGATATTGGGGCCATGGCTGCCTCGCTCCAATTAATTACTCCATTTAGCTTCACGACGCTCGCCCTCGCCACCACTCTCCTCATCCTTTTCTTAGAAATCTTTACTTCCTACCGCGCCTACTCCAGGCTTCTCAAATGGCTCACTCTTACTCTCCTTGCCTACCCGCTAACCATGTTGATCATTCAAGTTCCTTGGGCGAGTGTCCTCTCCGCCACCATTATTCCCCATATCGAATTTAACTTTGCCTTCTTCTTTATCGCGACCGGCGTGTTGGGTACAACCATTTCTCCTTTCATGTTTTTCTGGCAAGCTTCCGAAGAAGTCGAAGAAGAAAGATCACTCAAAATGATCAAGCATGGGATTCCCCGTTTGACGACTCGCTTCGTCCGCAATATCCGTCTCGATACTATTCTTGGCATGCTCTTCTCAGAGTTTGGTACTTGGGCGATTATTATCGTCGCGGCCGTAGTTTTGAATAAAAATGGCGTGACCGATATCAAAACGGCGGCCGATGCCGCGCGAGCCCTCGAACCACTCGTTCAAACATTCCCCAATGCTGGATACCTCGCCAAACTACTTTTCACAACCGGTGTCATTGGTCTAGGACTTCTCGGCATTCCTGTGATGGCTGGTTCCGCCGCCTATGCAATCAGCGAAGCTTTCAATTTCCGCGATGGCCTTAATCTCAAATTCCGCCAAGCCCATGGCTTCTACGGCGCCATTATTCTCGCGACAGTCGTGGGACTCCTCATCAACTATCTTGGTATCGAGCCCATGCACGCCCTTGTTTATTCGGCAGTCTTGAATGGTTTTGTGGCCGTCCCGCTCATTTTCTTAATTGGCAAAATTAGTAGTGACAAAAAGATCATGGGAAAATACAGGAGCGGATTTCTTTCCCGCTCCTTTATTTGGATGACTTTTATTGGTATGTTCCTCTCCGCTGTCGGTACCGTCTACATGCTTCTATTTCGCTAAGGGAATGTTTTGTCCCCGCATCACCGGATTCAGCTCTATACTCGTGGCGGTCGTACTCCCATCCGCATTCTGCATTCCTTGTACAGCAATATTCTTTCCGACTTCGAGCTGATCCTTTGTTGTATCTGTTGCCGTCCGATATACCGTTGAACTAGAAAGTATTACGATTTTTGAACTCCCGTCCGGCATCTTCACCGTAATACTCTTATCATCCTTCGACATCACTTCTCCGATCAACATCCCGCCGCGAAACCCAGCGTTAGGTAGTCCCGATCCACTCGGTCCTCTGTTTCCGTTTCTATTCTCCATCTGTTCAAAACGGCCCCCACGCTGATTTTGGTTGTACATCTTTCCACCCCAAAATCCGACTCCCCCGGCGATGGCTGCTGTTGCCAAGCATCCAACTATCAAATTATTGTTTTTCATAAGTCTCCTCACATTGTTAATAAGTAAATACTACATTAGCATTCTGAATATCCCCTGAACTATTCGTATCGCAATGCTTCGATAGGTTGCAGTGCTGCCGCTTTCCTAGCTGGGTACCACCCAAACACGAGTCCGATTGAAGAGGACACGCCGATCGCAAGAAGTACTGACGATACGGTAATCACAAAAGCGATTCCCAATATCTTAGATAGAGTATAGGAGGTCAAAAAGCCAAACAACATACCCAAGAATCCCCCGACCATAGTCAGTATCAAGGACTCTAGCAAAAATTGAGTGATAATATATTTGCGTTTTGCCCCGAGCGCTTTTCTAAGCCCTATCTCTCGCGTACGCTCAGTCACTGTGACGAGCATTATATTCATGATTCCAATTCCGCCAACCAGTAGTGAGATGGCAGCAATTCCCCCTAGAAGCGAGGTAATAGTCCCCGTTACTTGACTTGCGGTGCTCAGAATATCGCTCTGTGAAAAGATCTGAAAGTCGGCTTTAGCAGGATCACTCAATTTGTGACGAGCGAGTAGAAGATATCCTATATCATCTTGTGCTTGAACCATCAGATCCGAGCTAGTCGCCTCGACTGAAATAGCGTTGATATAGGTTCGCCCAAATATCAACTTCATCGCCGTCGAAAGGGGAATATAGATCGCATCGTCTGGATTGTTAAAGCCCGCTCCGCCCTTGGCGACCGTAACTCCAACGACCCGCAAATCCTGTCCATTAACCCGGATGGTTTGATTTAGTGGGTCCACCCCCTCACCAAACAAATCAATGACTGTAGTAGGTCCAAGTACCGCAATCTTGGTCATCGCTTCGTTATCGCGTGTGCTCACAAAATTTCCGCTCGCCATTTCGACTTTGTGTACCTCTGCGTATATATCTGTCACTCCAGTTACCGAAGTATTAGTATTATTTTTGCCGGCAGTCACTTGTGCTCTCCCGCTCACTTCTGGCGACACCTTGCTAACCGTCCCCGTAGTTAGTTTGGCTATTGCCGCCGCGTCCTCGAGTATTAATGTAGTTCCGCCTCCCGCAGCCTGCCTCACGGGTCCAGTTTGTTGCCCCTGTGGAGAAACTGTCAGAAGATTGGCTCCGAGAGATTCGATTTGATTAGTTATTTGTTGTTGACTTCCTTGCCCAAGTGAGATGAGCGCAATCACGCTCCCGATCCCAATCACGATTCCCAAGACCGCGAGTCCCGTGCGCATCTTATTGACTCTCAGTGTCCCCACAGCTTCTATTATTAACTCTCTATATTCCATTATCTATTCCTCCGACTTGCCCGTCCGAAGCCTTTGGCGAAGGAGGGTTTATCCGTTACTATTCTTCCATCCCGGATGGTAATAATTCTCTTTGCGTAGCTTGCAATATCGGGTTCATGTGTAATCATCACGATTGTGTGACCGGCTTTATTTAGTTTTGTAAAGATACTCATAATCTCATCTGCTTGTACAGTCGCGATATTTCCCGTCGGCTCGTCCGCCAGAAGTATGGCTGGATCCATAACAAGTCCTCTCGCAATCGCAACTCGTTGCTGTTGTCCTCCCGACAGTTGATTGGAAGTATGATACATGCGCTCCGCAAGCCCCACCATCGTCAGCAATTTTTCCGCTCTATTCTTCCTTTCTACTGGATCAACCCCAGCGTATAACATCGGGAGCATCACGTTTTTTATCGCCGTAGTTCTAGGTAGCAAGTTAAAAGCCTGGAAAATAAAACCAATTTGTTGATTGCGGATGTCTGCAAGCTCGTCGTCGTTAAGTTTTGATACTTCTTGACCATTTAGTAGGTACGATCCCGAGGTCGGAGTGTCGAGCGCTCCCAGGATGTGCATCAGCGTGCTTTTACCCGATCCCGACGGTCCCATGATCGCCACAAACTCACCCTTATTCACAGAAAAGGAGATCTTGTCGAGTGCCTTAGTCTCCACCTCACCAGTTAGGTAAATTTTCGAGATATTTTTGACGGCAATAATCACCATATTATCTTCCACCAAGCCCGCGGCCACCCATTGAGAATACTGATTTAGTTTGTGTCGAGCTAGTAGTTGAAGTAGATGTAACTGCGGTCACTACTGTCACCCCGGGACCGACTCCCGAAATAACCTCTACTTGTGTATCGGACTGGAGTCCGATCTCGACAGGGGTCAAGTTCAAACTTCCATTTTGTAGCTCTTGGATATATGTAGTTCCATCTTGCGTTTTTATGCTAGAGCTCGGCACCAATAACACATCATCTTTGGTATCGGTAATAATACTTGCCGAAATCGACATATTTGGTAAGAGACTTGTCTCCAGTGCATCTAGTTGAATATAAGTTGGGTAGGTGACTACTCCCGAGCTAATCGATCCCGATACATCGATACTCGCAACATGTCCGACATACGTTTTATTTAATGCGGGGACCGTGACTGTCACCTTGTCACCCACCTTTACTTTGGGTGCATCTACTTCAGTTAGATTGACACTAATTATTGGTGCAGCTGCGGTTGTGATTGAAGCAATTTTCTTGGTAGTAGTTGAGCCCGAAGATGATGTACCGGCAGTTGCCGAGATTACTGTCCCCACTTGGAGTGTGAGCCCAGTTACTGTTCCACTAATTGGGGCATAAATCGTGGGCGATGACTGACGAAGTGAGAGGGAGGTGCTCGCCAAAGATGTCTGGGCTTGCTTGATCGCTTCAAGCGAGTTTTTATACTTCAACTCCGCACTATTCCAATCCGAGCTTTGCACAATCATGGTCGGGTCTTCCGCTGCCAAGCTCCGGGATACCGCGTCCCCCATCAACTTCTCGTGCGCGCTCCACATAGTAGAATTCGCCGTGTAAGAAGAAGCCTGTGCGCTAGCAAGCGCGTTTTTGGCATTTTGATAACTTGCCGATTCTGCCAAGTATCTTTGTTTACTATCTTGATCTAGCTCTAGGTCTGCAATTTTCTGTCCCGCCTTGACCAGGTCCCCCTCATTTACATAAACCCGCAAAACCACGCCCGTCGCATCAGTCAACACGGGGCTATTATTAGCCGAAGTCACCGATCCACTAGCCGAAATCGAGACAACGAGCGTTCCTTTTTCGGCCGTTGCCGTTTGATAGGAAGGTTTTGCATTGGCTGTTTTATACTTTGTATAGCCAAAATATCCCGTGCCTACCAAGACCGCCAAAATAATTCCAATTTTAATTTTCTTCATATCACTCTAGTTTAGTTATCCTTCCTGAAGCTTGGCTGAATAGGGGAGGGCGATGGTCACGCTAGTTCCTTTACTAAGTTTACTTCTGATACTGATTGTTCCGCGATGCTCCTCGATGATCTGTTTGGCAATCGACAGTCCGAGTCCATACCCACTCTCGCTCCGCGCAGAGTCGGTTCGATAAAACCGATCAAAGACATGTGGGATGTCTTTTCCCTCAATCCCCGCGCCGTGATCAGTAACAGTAATTTTAATCGTTTTGCCCTCCACCTTCTCACTCACCACGATTTTCCCTCTACTGCGACTATATTTAACCGCATTATCAAGTATGGCAACTATGGCTCGCACCAAACTACTGGGCTCGATATTCCCCACCACTTTTTGCAGCCTGCTCTTAATTACCACGTTTTTCTTCTCCACTAGTGGCCTGATCATTTTGATCGCGAGCTGTACTGTCTCAGCCACATTCTGTGGCTCCATCTCCCCCACCACTTTTTTATGGGTGAGCTCAAGTAGTCCTTCAGCCAATTTTTGTAGGCGATTAACTTCCTCGAGGCTCGTCACTAGAGTGTCGCTCGCTTCTTCTTTAGTCAGTTGCTTATCGCGGATGGCCACTTCTAGAGTAGTCTTAATTGCCGTAATAGGAGTCTTAAGTTCGTGTGAAGCATCCGACACAAAGCGGTACTGCTCATCAACCATTTCTTGAATCGGCGACAGAGTTTTCCCGGAAAGATAATAGCCCAACACTCCTGCAATTCCCAAAATTCCGAGATTAATAACCCCCAAGCTAACTAGTATCCGTCGTTTTGCCTCAGATAAAAGTTCGCTGTCCACGATGATTTGTGGATTGACTCCAAAGTCTCGGGGGTTATAGAGCTCAAACGCACGTCGCTCGAAACGCATCCGTTGGGCTTCTGCAAAACGATTTAGTTCCATGCTTGCTGCCCGATATATAAATCCACTGAAAGCTAGCGACACCGCCATGATGATTAGTAGATACCACCCAGTGAGCTTTAGCCTCGCCTCTTTAAACATTGTCTCCCTCCAATTTGTAACCAAATCCACGGACCGTCACAATCGGTAGCCCCTTATTTCTCAATTTCTTGATATAAACTTCCACTGTATTGGGCAAGATATCACTATCGTAGTCCCATACGTGGGCAATTATCTGTTCCTTGGTCAAAATCTGGTTTGGATGACGCAGTAAATATTCAAGCAGTGCGTACTCTTTGGCCGACACGGCGACAATCTTGTTGGCGCTTCTTACCTCTCGCTGGAGTGTATCCATGCTCCACGTATTCACAACTAGCTTCGTCCCAACCTCTCCCTTGGGCCTCCTCAGAAGCGCTCGGATCCTCGCGAGAAGTTCTTCAAACGCAAATGGTTTTGGTAAGTAGTCGTCCGCTCCCGAGTCTAGCCCTTTTACTCGATCCTGAACTTGATTCTTTGCCGTCAGCATGAGTATCGGCACGTGAATATTATTTTTCCTTAGTCGGATGCAAATCTCCCCGCCATCCATGCCAGGGAGCATCAAATCCAAAATTAAGAGGTCATACTCTTCACTCGTTGCTAGATCATACCCATCAGCTCCCGTGTAGGCTACGTCCACCGCGTATCTTTCTTGGGTCAGACCTTTTCTGAGAGCCTCAGCAATTCTATGTTCATCCTCAACTACCAGTAGTCTCATATCTGCATTATAGTCTCTGGGCTGAATTTTGCCTGAAAAATCCCCCTCAGTTTACACCAAGGGGGATTTCTTTTTCTATCTAATTTCTATTTTACTAGAGTTTAGTAGCTAGATCGGCCGTATGAAGAGCCACCACGATTATTATCGCGGCCTCCACCGTATGAGCCACCTTGTGGGCGACCTCCACCAAATCCACCACGACTAGAATTGTCGCGAGGTTCCATTGGGCGAGCTTCGTTGACCACGATTGCGCGGCCATCTAAGTCTTTCCCGTTGAGTTCAGCTACTGCCTTTTGAGCTTCTTCTTCGCTACTCATCTCTACAAAGCCAAAGCCTTTAGAGCGGCCAGTTGCACGGTCAGTGATGACACGAGCACTGGTGACAGTACCTACCTGGGAGAATAAAGCGGATAATGAATCGTCAGTTGTAGCCCAGGCTAAACTTCCGACAAATAATTTGGTTGCCATCTGTGGCACCTCCATAAACTATTGTGCCACCACTTTACTCTCAAACTAACAGGAAAAAATTCACTATCGTTGGGAAAAGCATGTACACATAAATAACTAAGCGCTATTATAACACACATTCGCTGGTATAATGTCAACATGAAAGGTTTCCTAAATTTTATTCGTGAGCAGGGTGTCATGGGTCTAGCGGTTGGTTTTATCTTGGGTGGCGCGATTTCCAAAGTTGTCTCCTCCCTAGTTACCGACATTATCAACCCTCTTGTAGGTATCCTCTTGGGTTTTACTTCCAATCTGCAAGACGCTTCTTTTTGGGTCGCCGACAAACAGGTGATGTGGGGGCATTTTTTGACCGTTCTCCTGGATTTTGCGATCATCGCCGCTGTTGTCTACTTTGGCGTTCATGGTCTCGGTCTCGACAAAATTGACAAACCAAAAGAAAAGAATAAGTAAGCATGAAACATCTCTTTCTCACTAGTGCCATCGGAACCCCGAAAGTTGCAAAGAGTATTCGCGCTAAGCTCGGCCATGACAAAAAACTTAAAACCGCCTTTATTACCACCCCGATCGAAGTCGAGGACATGACCGACGATCAGTGGTATCGTGACGATAGATCAGCTCTCACAAAAAATGGCTTTGAATTCTTCGATTACACCGTTACCGGCAAGGATGGCAAAGATTTTGAAAATGATCTCGCGTCAGTAGATGCCATCTATGTTTCAGGGGGAAACACGAATTATTTACTCGAACAATCCCAGAAATCTGGTTTCATGCCATTTATTCAGAATTTCGTCAATTCAGGCAAATTATACTTAGGCACTAGCGCTGGCTCAATTATCGCTGGTCCCACGCTTCCTCCATACCTGTGGGGTGATGAAGTAAAAGCTCCAAATCTTAAAAACTTTAGTTGTTATAACTTGGTTAATTTCACCCTCCTTCCTCACTGGGGCAGTGATGCCTTTCGAGAAGCATATTTAAGTGAGCGGATGTCTCAAATTTACTCTGAATCAAATCCTTCATTTATTCTCTGTAACGACAATCAATATGTTGAGGTCGTCGGTGACAGATATCGCATCATCGACGTGAGGAATGAAAAATGAAAAAACTATTTCTCACTTCCCAAGTCCAGTATGTGGCTCATGACATTAGCCCAAAAATAAATTCTCGAGTTAAAACCAACGCAGTATTTATCAATACTCCCCTCAAAGACAAAGAACATTCTCATCTGGAATGGCATCATCTCAACAAGGCCTCCATGGAGGAGGAGGGATTCAAGTTTGTCGACTACGACATTACCGGGAAAACTCACGACCAAATCATTTCTGATTTAAATCACTTTGATTTGATGTACATCGAGGGTGGCAATAGCTACTATCTCCTCCAAGAATCTCAAAAAAATGGTTTCGGCGATTTCGTTAAAAAACGAGTAGAGGGGGGAATGGTCTATGTGGGCACCAGCGCCGGGACAGTCATCGCTGGGCCCGATATCGAACCAGTCCGACAGGATGATCGCGCTGCCCTAGCTCCCGATTTGCGTGGCACCAAGGGTTTTGGACTCGTCAATTTTGTCGTCATTCCTCACTGGGGTCAACCAGATCGCGGAGAGCTCTTTGATAGCTATCGTCTCAACCACATTTACCAAGAAGATTATCCTTATCTTCTGATCAACGACCACCAATACGTTGAAGTGCAGGATGATTGGTTCAGCATAGAAGTATCCAAACAAGTATAAAATCAATTTATGGGAAAAAACGCACTCAACGGTGTTCTCTTTTTCCAAAAATGTATCGTCGTCAACGACAAGGCACAAATTCTTGCTCTGAAACGCTCACGCAGCAAAGACCATGGGGGAAGAAGCGAAGCTTGGGATCTCCCTGGCGGTACTTATGAACTGGGGGAAGATGTGATCGACTCGATCAAGCGCGAAGTAAAAGAGGAAACAAACCTGCTGATTATCGATCCCCGTCCAATCTATGTGGCTAGCGGTCAAAACTTTCAGAGCGAATTTATGAGTGGGGAAAATGTTTTCGCAGTCACCTACGTCTGTCGCGATTGGGAAGGCCTGCCCGCCGAAGCCTCGGCGAAGGAGGGGGAGGTCAAGATCTCCGATAAGCATACTGAGTTTCGCTGGGTAACTCCAGAAGAATTTATGTCTTTCGATTTCGGCGACGATGGGGGATTTTTCGTCTCCAGTATGAAAGCCTACACCACCCTTCTACGCTAATTTGACATATTCAAAAAATAGAATATGATTAGTTAATGCAACTCAAAATATTGCGAGGCCAGTCGAAACTTCTTAAGGTCCTAGGTCACGCCAAAAGACTCGAAATAATCTGTCTCCTTCAGGGCCATGAACTCACCGTGGGTCAGATCGCCCAAATGACGGGTCTCCGGCAAGCTGGAGTCAGCCAACATCTCATGCTACTCAAAAAAGTCGGACTTGTTGGCTCTCATCAACTGGGAAAAGAAATCTACTACACCCTCAATATATCAACGATCACCACAGTCGCTGATTTCATTGATTCTCTTACCAAACCATACAGCCTTGAAGAAGCTGAGCCGACCGTCATCGATCCCATCTGTCACATGCACTTGACCCCAAGCTCTGCTAGTTACACTTCTATGTACGATGGGGTTAGACATTACTTTTGCGGCAAGGGTTGTTTAAAGGAGTTCCATGCCCACCACTAAATATCTCGTTACCGGGATGGATTGTGCTAGCTGCGCTAGTATCGTCAAACGCAAATTGAGCAAACTTGAGGCAGTCGAGTCAGCCGAGGTCAATCTCACCACCGAAACCGCCGAAGTAGTCTCAAACCAAACCATCCCCCTCTCCTCACTCAACAACTTGATCACCCCCTTTGGTTATGCGCTAAAATCCATTGACTCTGACAAACCCGACAAACACCAAGAACTAAATGTGCTCAGAACCAAGTCGCTCTTTACCTTGCCTATCGCGATTCTAGTGTTTCTAACTATGCTCTGGAATCTCCTCTCTCCCTTTCCTCTGCCCATGATGATCTTTAATCTTTCGACTTTTGCCTTTGCCACAGTTATTCTCTTCTGGCTAGGGTTACCCTACCTCCGCGCGATCTTTCGCTTCGTCCAAACTGGCGTCGCCAATATGGATACTTTGGTCGGGATCGGCACACTGGTCGCCTACATATATAGTGTCGCTCTTTTGGTATTTGCTCGCACCGATCTATATTTTGACGTGACGATTGTAGTCCTGAGCTTTATTACTTTTGGCAAATATCTCGAAGCCCGCTCAAAACTTAAGACTGGTCAAGCCTTGGCAAAACTCCTGGGCCTTCAAGCCAAAACCGCCCTTGTACTTCGCGGTGATCAAGAAGTAGAAATCGCCATTTCCGAGGTTTCAGTTGGTGACATAGTTATGGTCAAACCAGGCGTCAAAATCCCTGTTGATGGCGAGATAGTCTGGGGCGACAGTAGTATCGATGAGTCAATGCTGACCGGCGAACCACTCCCGAAAGACGTAACGGTTGGCGACAAAGTAGTAGGCGGCACCATCAACAAACAGGGCACATTTCATTTTCGCGCGACCACGGTAGGCGAGGGTACTCTCCTTTCCCAAATCATCCAAATGGTAGCAACTGCTCAGGGCTCACATGCTCCGATCGAGCGCCTGACCGATCGAATTTCAGCCGTCTTTGTCCCCGTTGTGCTTGTTTTCTCAGTCCTCACTTTTATCATTTGGACCATTCTCGGGGCACCCCTTACTGGCCTCCTCAGTTTTGTGGGTATTCTCGTCATCACCTGCCCCTGTGCTTTAGGTCTTGCGACCCCCACGGCCATTATTGTTAGCGTCGGTAAAGCAGCGGGGTATGGAATCTTAATCAAAAACGCCGAAAGTCTCGAGAAATTGCACAGTGTCGACTATATTGTGCTAGATAAAACAGGCACTCTCACCAAAGGCGCGCCTACAGTGACCAACATCTTGCCTTCCCCTGCGCATCTCCCCATTCTTGCCTCGCTCGAAGCTAGTTCAGAACATCCGCTGGCCCTCGCCATCGTTGACAAGGCCAAAACCGAGGGCATCAAACTCCAAGAAGTTTCTAATTTCAAAACCATCCCTGGGCAAGGTTTGCAGGGTGAAATAGGTAAGACTCTATACTACGCCGGTAACGTTAAATTAATCGCTTCACTCGGTCTGACAATCGATCATTCTATCATCGAAAAATTTGCGAGTGAGGGAGCAACTCCCATCATCCTCGCCACGAGTAAAGCAATAATCATGTATCTCAGCATTAGCGACACCCTCAAAGACGAATCGGCTCAAGTTATTAAAGATCTCCACCAGCTAGGACTAAAAGTGGCCATGCTCACCGGCGATCACCACTTGACGGCCGAGCATATCGCCAAACAAGTTGGCATTGATCAGGTATTTGCCGAAGTGATGCCAGGTGACAAAGCTAATCAAGTAAAAAAACTCCAAGCTGAGGGTTATAAAGTTGCCATGGTCGGGGACGGGATCAATGACGCTCCCGCTCTTGCCTCCTCGGATGTCGGGATCGCCATGGGGACAGGGACCGATGTGGCGATTGAGTCCGCTGGTCTCACGCTCCTAGGCGGTAACTTAGCTCGTCTACCCCAAGCTATCCGCCTCTCGCGTTTGACTTTTCGCGTCATCAAACAAAATTTGTTTTGGGCTTTCGCCTACAATGTTATTCTCATCCCCATCGCGGCCATGGCGATCCTGAGTCCAGCCATCTCCGGCGCCGCCATGGCCTTCTCCTCAGTTTCCGTAGTTACCAATTCACTTCGTTTGAAAGGGATGAAAATATGAATCTTTGGCTAATTTTTTTGACCGGTCTAACTAGCGGCGGCGTGACTTGTGCCGCCATGCAGGGAGGACTCTTGGCCAGTGTCATCGCCAATCAAAAACACTCTACCCATATTGCTCCTTTTGGTCAAGACGGGTACCTTCCAGTTACTGCTTTCCTCACCGCCAAACTCATTAGCCACGTTATTCTTGGTTTCTTTTTGGGCTGGCTGGGGAGCCAAGTCGAACTATCTCTTTCTATTCGCCTAATTTTCCAAGGCCTTGCCGCCCTGTTTATGCTCGCCACTGCAGCCAATCTCCTCGAGATTCATCCCATTTTCCGCTATCTTGCGCTTCAACCCCCCAAGTTCGCTTACCGTCTCTTTAAACAAACTGCTAGTTCACTCTTTGCTCTCACCATCTTCGGTTTTATTACCGTTTTAATCCCCTGTGGAGTGACACAAGCTATGGAAGTCTTGGCCGTTACGAGTGGCCATCCCATTCAAGGCGCGCTGATTATGGGTAGCTTTGTGCTTGGGACCTTCCCCCTGTTTATGTTCATTGGTATCACCACCGCCCGCCTCTCCCAAACTTGGCGCTCTACCTTCTTGCGCTTGGCCGCCATCTTCCTCATTCTCATGTCGTTTTACTCTTTTAATGGGATCGCTACCGCTCTCGATTCACCCTTTTCCTTCGAACGCATCATGACAGTCATCCGTACCCCCATTTCTGCTCCTCTCACTGTTCCCTTCGCCAATGGTGTTCAGCGAGCCACCATCAACATTACCAGTTCCGGCTACTCCCCCCGTAAGTTTGCTGTCAAGATGGGTGTTCCCGTAGAACTCAAGGTAATGGCCGGCGAGGTTTACAGTTGTGCCACCGCCTTTACCTTCAAAGCTTTTGGGATTAACGCCTACGTCAAACCCAACACCAACCAGGTTTTTACCTTTACCCCCACTAAAAAAGGTCTCTATACTTTCTCCTGCTCGATGGGGATGTATTCAGGTACAATGGAAGTAATATGAGTAACTACATGACCCTCGCACTTGATTCTACCGGATCGCCTTCCTACAACCACCCATCAAAGTTGTTTTGCGTACTGGGTGTAGTAATAGAAAACAAATATAGAATCAAACTAGCCAACCAAATATCAAAAATTAGAAAGAAATATTTTAATGATTCAGAACTAGTTCTTCACTACGTTCAGATCGTTCGTAAAATAAAAGAGTTTTCTGTCCTCAAAGATAATAAATTTGATCAAGCGTTTTGGGTAGATATACTAAACCTCATAAATAGCGAAAAAATACATCTTATTTTTTCAGTACTAGATAAAAGTAAAGCCAAATCAGCAGGGTATCAAGAAAAAACAATTATTCGCAAATCTTATCGTGGCATATTTCAAGAATTTACCAGGTTGCTAATAGAGAAAAACAAAAATGGACAAATTATTACTGAATCAGATATTTTCCAGAATGAGCAAATTATTGCAGCTCACACGGATTATCAATCTGGCGGCATAGATAAATTAATTTCCTCCAAAGATTATTGTGGCTTAATAACCTCTTTAGCATTTGTAGGAAAGAAAAATCTAGATCCAGACGTTCAGCTAGCAGATTTATTAGGCTCAGGTATAGTAACTTATCACCGCGTAGAAAACTTACACCAAAAGCTAAGAATGCATCCTATCGAAAAAAATAACGTAAAACTAATAAAGAGGAAGCTAACTGCAGGTGCAGGTACAATTATTCGGATTATTTAACAAAAACGCAGTAAAAAAGCTGGCTATGGCTCTAAGCACATCTACCAGCTTCTTGTAAAAACAATATAACACATATGTTCAATTTATTCAAGAAAAAATCAATTGGGACGACCGTAACCCTCCAACTAGATGGTATCCACTGTAGTAGTTGCAGTCTCAATATCGACGGCGAGCTCGAAGAGATAAAAGGCGTGATCAGTAGTAACACCAGCTACGCGCGCCAAGAGTGCGTGATCTCTTACGACCCTACTCTGATTGACCCCAGCTCCTTCCGCCCCGCGATCGAAAAACTAGGATATAAAATTGTAAAATAGCAGGATGAAACTTTTTCTCGCCAGTCTCGCCCATGTCACACTCGATCTAGTCCTTCCTCTCTTGCCCGATCAGCCACAAAAACTCAAACTAGCATATATCGCAACCGCCGCCGATCCATACGACAGCGATAAACGCTCATGGGCCGACGATAACCATGCCAAACTGGTGAGCATGGGATTCCGGATCTCTCCTTACGGTCTCAAGGGCAAAGATCAGGGTCAACTACTGCGAGATCTCTCTTCCTTTCACGTCATCTTTGTCGAAGGTGGGAATTGCTTCTATTTACTCGACTGGATGCGGAAAAGTGGGTTTGATATAGTCATTAAGCAATTATTAGATCGAGGAGTAGTCTATATCGGTAGTAGTGCAGGCTCAATCGTGATGGGGCCTGACATTGAGTACGCAAAATCGCTAGATATTCCTTCTCCCCAGCTCGGTAACTTTGCCGGACTCGGACTCATCAACAGTCTCATTATTCCCCATTATGGCCGCGAAAAGTATGCGCTCCGTCACGCAACCACAATCAAAGATTTGGCATCTCAACACTCGCCCTATCCCATTCAACCCCTCGCCGACAATCAAGTAATCATAATCAACGGGGAGAAACAAGAACTACAAACGCTTCGATGATTCGAATCATCGATACACTGCATTTATGTCACACGTTAGCGAAGAAGAACTAAGTAAAAAAATCGCCACCGCCAAAAAACTGGTCACAATTGGCTAGAGATGGTCGATTATCACGGTGCTCTTGTACCACGTTTCGAATTGGTTCATACTAAATAATATGAAAATTAACTGGCCTTGGTCTAAACCCAAAGATAATTACCTTGTGTTGCTAGCCAGTATCGTCCTCGCGCAAGTTGCTGGGGGTATTGGTTCGTTATTCACTTTCTCTGCCATCCCCACCTGGTACGCCAGCCTAGCCAAGCCAGTCTTCTCTCCCCCCAACTGGATTTTTGGTCCAGTCTGGACCCTACTATATACATTAATGGCTATTTCCGCTTATCTCGTGTGGCGCCGGCTTCAGTTTGGCAAAAATTCACTTCCTTTTTGGCACGTTTACTGGACCCAACTCGCGCTCAATGCTTTGTGGTCGATTCTCTTCTTTGGTTTCAAATTCACGGGGTTTGCCTACATTGAGATTCTCGCGATGTGGTATTTTATTGTTCGCTGTATTCAGACTAGCCAGAAAATCGACAAGTGGTCAGCTTACTTATTCTATCCTTATCTAGCTTGGGTTAGTTTTGCAAGTTTTCTCAATCTTGCTATCTGGTTTATTAATTAATTTATGCCAGCCGAACTCGTCTCCGTCATTTTGGCTACCATGGTTATCAGCTCTGGCTCTCTAGTTGGCGTCATCACCATTGCCTTTAATCAGCGCTTCTTAAGTAAAATCTTACTTTCTTTGGTTTCACTCTCCGCCGGTACTATGCTCTCTGCCGCTCTCCTTCATCTTCTCCCAGAGTCAGTTGAATCTCTAGGTTCAATCTTACCTTTCCAACTCACTCTTTTTTCCTTTATTGGGTTTTTTCTTCTCGAACGTTTCCTCCACTGGCGACATTGTCACCACCAAGACCATCTAGTCAAACATACAATGGGGACGATGAATCTCGTGGCCGATGCCATTCACAATTTTTTGGACGGGGTGCTCATTGCAGCCTCCTTTGCCGCCGGGGGTGGCTTGGGACTCGTAGCTACCTTGGCAATTGCCCTCCACGAGATCCCGCAAGAAATCGGAGATTTTGGTGTCCTTCTCCACTCTGGTTACACTCGTCGCCAGGCTTTGCTCGCCAATGTCCTCGTGAGTCTCACTGCCATTCTCGGAGGAATCTTAGGATTTTATGCTAGTCACCTCACCACTTCGTTTGCTCATCTTTTAGTCCCCATTGCCGCCGGAGGCTTTATTTATATCTCCGCCTCCGATTTGATCCCCGAACTCGCCCATGTTACTTCGACCAAAAAAACTTTTGCCATGATTGCCACTTTTCTCTTTGGGATCGGCATTATGCTGTTGGTTAAGGAGTAGAATATCCCCATGCAAATGCGTATTCACAAATTTATGAGTCTCGCCGGAGTCGCTTCGCGCCGAACGAGCGAACAAATGGTTGTAGACAAAAAAGTGCTGATCAACGGTCACCCAGCCAAAATCGGTGACATTGTCGACCCCGAGCACGATAAAATCATTGTCAATGGCAAACTTCTTGTTGCCCCTAGCGAGTTTAGTTATTTTCTCGTGCACAAGCCTCGTCAGGTTGTCTCCACAGTTAGTGATCCGGATGGTCGCCGCACCGTCACCTCACTCGTACCCGGCGGCACTCGCCTCTACCCGGTCGGCCGCTTAGATTACGAATCCGAGGGTCTCATGTTACTCACCAATGATGGTGAGCTCGCCCATCACCTGACCCACCCCAGTTTTGAAATTGACAAAACCTACCGTGTTCTCGTGAAAGGAGTTCTTCCCGACAAATCTGTGGGTTATCTCGAGGCAGGCCTCACCATCGAGGGACACAAAACTGCCCCAGCCAAGGTGAATATTGTCGAGCGTCAAGAGCATAACACTTGGTTTGACATCACTATCCACGAAGGTCGTAATCGTCAGATTCGCAAAATGTGCGAGGCCATTGGTTACCCTTGTCTCCGCCTCATTCGCACCCGCCTAGGCCCCTGGGAACTTGGTGACCTTGCCTCCGGCCAGACTCGACAAATAGCAGTCGCTGATGTAAACTGCTAACCATGAATGAACTAGTTCCAGTTCTTCCTCTCAAAACCCACGTTGTCCCCTTGATTCCCGTCCGCGACGTCGTGGTCTATCCAACCAACGAAGTTGTCCTGACCTTTGGTCGCAAAAAATCTCAAGCCGCGATCAATGCCGCTCTGACTAAAGACAAACTTATTGCCCTCTTCACTCAACGCGACCCAAAATTGGAGGATCCTGCCGTAGGCGACCTCTATACTATCGGGACCTTATGTACAGTTGAGCGAACTCTCAAAACCGAAGGAGAATTAAACGCTTTGGTGCGTGGCATTGCTCGGATTAGTTTAGTCAAAAATATCGAGGGTGAAGCCGTCCAATCTGTCGAAGTTGTTGAACTCATCGAGAAAATTGAACTCGGTGTCGAACTCGAGGCTCTCGCCCGCCACCTTACCACGCAATTTCAAGGGGCTGTTAATTTGGGTAAATCCGTCGAGTTTATGAACTTTATGCGTCTGATGTCAGGGGTTGGGGTGAGTGAACTCTCCGATCAAATCGCCGCCACCTTAAATATTAGTGTTAGCGATCACCAATCCCTTCTTGAAAATGTAGATTTAAAATCTCGCCTCTACCAAATCAATGATTTTCTCGCCAAAGAACTCAAAGTCCTCGAGATTGAAAAAAATATCGCCAATAAAACCCAGGAAAAGTTTAGTAAGAATATGAAAGAGTCAGTTTTGCGGGAGCGTCTCGCCACCATTAAAGCTGAACTTGGGGAAGGAGACGAAGACGAAAAAGAATTGGACGATCTCCACAATCATCTTCACAAACTCCCTCTACCCAAACGAGACAAGGCCAAAGTCCACAAAGAATTTGAGCGTTTGGATCGGATGTCACCCAACAACCCCGAATCCGGCTACATCCGCACCTGGCTCGAAACCATTATCGAACTTCCTTGGGGGCATCTCACCTCCGACCACGTTTCCCTCAAAACTGCCGAAAAAGTCTTGAATGTTGATCATTATGGTCTTGAAGAAATCAAGGAGCGTATCCTCGAGTATTTGGCGGTAATGAAACTCAAGCAGGCCCAGAAAATTTCTTCTGCTCTCCCCACCATCCTTTGTTTCGTTGGTCCCCCAGGTGTAGGCAAAACTAGTTTGGGCAAATCTATTGCTCGCGCGCTCAAACGCCAATTTGTCAAAGTCAGCTTGGGTGGTATCCGGGACGAAGCCGAGATCCGCGGTCACCGTAAAACTTACGTTGGTGCTATGCCAGGGAGAATTATCGAAGGGATGAAACAGGCTGTTTCTATGAATCCGGTCTTTATGCTCGACGAAATTGACAAGGTGGGCAACGATTTCCGCGGTGACCCGAGCGCCGCCTTGCTCGAAGCGCTCGATCCAGAACAAAACAAGGCCTTCTCCGATCATTATTTAGAGATCCCCATGGATCTCTCCCGCGTGATGTTTATCTGTACCGCCAATGTTCTCGATACCATTCCCCCCGCGCTCCGCGACCGGCTCGAAATCATTCGTTTTAGCAGTTATACCCGTGACGAAAAATTTCACATTGGGAAAAAATATTTACTCCCAAAAATGATCGAAAAAAATGCCCTCAAACCCCGCGATCTCAAACTAAAAGATGCTTTACTCAAAGAAATTATCGCTCGTTATACCCGGGAAGCCGGAGTCCGCGATTTGGAACGTGAACTAGGCAAAATTGCCCGTAAAATTGCCAAAAAAATCGCCAGCAATGGGAAAAAGCTCAGGAAAATTAAGTCCATCATTTCTCCCGCCACTCTCCACGAGTTCCTGGGTCCTGCCAAATATAGTAGTACCCTCGCCGAGAAAAAGAATCCCGTCGGGATGGCCACTGGTCTTGCCTGGACCTCTGTAGGTGGGGAGATCCTCTTTGTCGAGGTCAGTTCTATGCCGGGCAAAGGTATTGTCCAAATTACCGGCCAGCTGGGGGACGTCATGAAAGAATCTGCCCAAGCCGCCTATAGTTACATCCGCTCTCATTACCGGGATTTTGGTCTCAAGAGTGATTTTTACAAAACCATCGATCTCCACATCCACGTCCCCGAAGGTGCCGTGCCCAAAGACGGTCCCTCTGCCGGGGTAACCATGACCACCGCCCTGGTCTCTGCCCTCACCCGCCGTCCCGTCAAAAAGAATCTTGGTATGACCGGCGAGGTCACGCTTCGCGGCCGTGTCCTGGAGATTGGCGGTCTCAAAGAAAAAGTCATCGCCGCCCACACTGCCGGGCTACGCGAGATCATCCATCCTTGGGACAATACTAAAGATCTCGAAAAAATCCCAGAAGAAATCAAAAAAGACCTAAAGTTTCACCCAGTCAAAGAGGTTTCAGAGGTTCTAAAGCTAGCTTTGGTTTAACATTAGCGACCATTTTTTCTAAAAAATTTGGATCGCCTTCGAAAATTATTCCAGTATCTTTTATCATTCGGTCCATTTCGTCTAGTTTTGCTAGAGCTTCTGGAGTAGGTCCATTTGCTCTCGAAACTGCCATTTCAGGGCTAATGTAAACTAAACGTGTGGCTAAAACCCCTTCTTTTTCCCTTGTTATCCAGCCTTTTGTGTGATATTTTCTCTAGAATGCATTAAATACGGCTCGCCGACCATATACTATCGGGTGTCCCAAGTGCGCTTTTCGA
>JAZDDW010000055.1:0-2647 GCA_043809365.1 bacterium | reverse complement strand
CTCAAGTAACCGAGATGACGATAGTAATCACGAGTACCAATCGAGCTAATGACGGCGATTTTGGAATAACCGCAGCTATGAGCAATATCCTCGGCCTGTGACATCAGGAGTTTGCCTAGGCCACGATGCTGGGAATGGCTGTCATCTTTGCTGGTATGGGGCACAGTTTTCCCGTAAGTATGGACTTCGCGGATGATGGCACAGTTTTTGAGCTCGGGAAAGAGAGGTTTGACTTTGCCGTCAGGTAAACGCAAGCGTAAAAGTGAGAATAAAATACCTTTGTGTTCGTAGGTGAGGAGGTGTTCAGTAGCTCCAAGTGTCTTGAGGACTAGATCATGAAGCTCGGGAGTATCCGTAAAAGGCAGGCTACCTTTGACCTCGCGACAGCGAATGCAGCGACAACTCCACCCCTCTGTTTTGATCTCAGCTTGGATTAATTGACGCAGATTGGTGGCTTTGGTACCAGCGGCTACCCATTTTTTACTGATGTCCCTGACTAAGCGATCGATCCGGACATAGGGTGGAGTAAAACGTTTGATTTGTTTGAGAACATCTTGGAGCACTACGTCGCTATAGGGCCTATACTCCCCTCTCTGCCACTCCAGGTACATGGCAGTGCCGGGAATAACTTGAGCGGGGTAGATTTTGAGAAAATCGGGCATAAAACGAGGGTCCTCGTACATGAGATGCGCCATCTCCACATCTAGTTGGGGAGTGCTACCGGGCAGATTGGGCATAAAGTGATAACAAACTTTGATTCCTGCATCTTTGAGCAGTCGAGTCGCAACACCGACCTTATCCAAGGTATGGCCGCGGTTAACACGCTTAAGAATGGCTTCGTCAAAGGCTTGGACCCCTAGTTGCACTTTTGTTACCCCGAGCTCGCGCAAAAGTTTGACCTCTTTTTTATCTACCCAGTCTGGGCGAGTCTCGATGCTGATCCCAACAATACGACGGGAGGCAGTTTCATTGTAAATCTGAGCCTCTTCGAGCGTAGCGCTGGCCTTCCCATTGATGGTATCGATCATCTCCTTAAAAAATGAAAGTTTGTAACTCTTTGGATAATTGCTAAAGGTACCGCCGATGACAATGAGCTCAATTTTGTCGGTGTCGTGACCCGTATCAACTAGTTGGGTGAGGCGTGATTCAATCTGGGCGCGAGGATCGAAATTGAGAGACCTGGCTCGGGCGGCGGCGGGCTCATCGGAGAGATAACTTTTGGGCATGCCTAATTCTAGAGGGCAAAAGGTGCACTGCCCGGGACAGATATAGGGTTTGGTCATAACAGCAAAAGGAGTAACACCGGAGAGAGTACGAACGGGACGAGTAGTCAAATCTTTTTCGGTTTGGAGAGAACGCTCGATATCGCCACTAGCTAGACTTTCTCGATATGCCTTGAGCTGAACGGATTTTTTGCTATGATTGGGTATGAGCATATTGAGTCAGGTCCAGCAAATGTATGATGAGATCGGTGTTAATTTTAGCAGAACCAGACAAAAGACGTATGGAAATGGAGAGAGTACCAATTGGCCGGTGACGGATAAATACCTGGCTAGGTTAAAAGCAGGAGATAGCGTCCTGGATATCGGCTGTGGTAACGGGAGATTGATCTCGGGATTACCCACTGGGGTGAAGTACACAGGGACTGATTTCTCGCAAACCTTACTCGGGGAGGCGAGAAAACTCTATCCCGGTCACGATTTCTGTTATGGAGACGTCGTGGACGCCTCGCATTGGGACAAGCTAGGACAGTATGAGGCAATTTTTTGTGTCGCAGTCCTCCACCATATCCCAGAGAAAAGACAACAGCTTTATGTGCTAAAAGAAACCAAAAAGCACTTAAAAGAAGGCGGGTTTCTTTATTTAACCGTTTGGAATTTGTGGCAAGAGAAATTTTTGCAATATCATCTTGATGACCACGTCGAAGTTCCGTACAACAAACGCTGGAAGCGCTATTGCGTGGCGTTGGATGTCCAGATTTTGACCGATCTTATGACTGAAAGTGGCTGGGAAATTGAAGATATCTTTTACGCTGATCATGAAGGCAACAAGGCAGATATTATGACCGGGCAGAATTTGGTATGTGTAGCTAGATAATTATTAATCTTCTGCTGAAGTAATTAGAGATTCAAGGTAACTAGCGGTACGAGCAAGCAAATCGAGCTCTCCACTGGTTCCAGAATGGTAATATATCACACATTTATCTGGTGATTTTTCATCGATTTGAACATCGACATTGTACGTGTGAGTTCCGTTTTCTCGTTCTGGAAGCGAGCGGATTGAGGCCATAGCCATTCTTCTGTTTGCAAAGTTCCCACCTACACGTGGCAGAGAATCCATTAATCTGTCATCCTGGATGACTTGAGCGTATGCTCGAAGCATCGCTAGATACTGCAAACCTGTATAACCATCAATCATTACTCTATGTGGGCTATTTTCTCTTATGGCCATACTTTTTATCCCTAATTTATTGCTGTTCAGTTTCGATAACTAAATTGTGCTTTACTGGAGCCCCTTTATGATAAAGTCAGAACTCATTTTATAGCACAATCAAGGTGATTGTGTCCGAAAATCTCAAAATTGTATGAACCTCTGCAAAAGGTGCCCGCCGTCGCACCGATAAAAATCGGTGATCCCGCCTGTTTGC
>JAZDDW010000054.1:0-8409 GCA_043809365.1 bacterium | reverse complement strand
AATATGTGACAGTGTTATCGAGAGGCAAGATCTCGATCACGATTTTGCCACGATTGAAAGCGATCTTTTTCCCCTTTTTGTCGGTAAAGATGGTACGGGATTCGCGATCTTTTTTGGCCCAGGTAATTTCGGTAGCGGTCCCGTCCTGGAAGACATAGCCCTTGCCCGTACCCACAACTTCGTAGAGCAAATGTTTGTGTTCATCCAGAGGGCCTAGTTCTTTGACTAATTGAACCACAATCACTTTGGCAGTGAGGGTCGATTTATCGTTGAGATCAGTGTGGGGAGAGCCGCCATTGTCCCGGCTGTAGAGATTACCTGCAGAATCATAGTTCCAGACGACATCCATATCGTGATAACTCTCCCAAAAGCCAAAAGATACTTTACTGACGGATCCACGAAGTGCAAGATCTGCATCGTCTTTGAAAGTCCAAGAAGTAAACTTATCTTCCCAATTGAGTTTGCCGTCGGGAGACTTGTTGGTCCACTTGCGGGTACCCAAGGCGTATTTCCAGAGCTTTTCGGTAGAACTGTACATGGTATGCTCGGTAGCGACCGTGCGACCCAGCCTCTCGTAGTCACGCCAAAAAGTGGGGAAACCAATGGAGAATTGATTGAGGTCATTACCTTTAGCGCCACCCCATCCATAGCTATTTATTTGTTCAAGAGCCTGGACCCGCTTATCGGTAGTACAGGTTTTGCCACCATCACCTGAACTACAATTGGCTCCACCTACGTGAGTGTAGAGCGGGTAGTTATACTCTGAAGCTAAATTCACAAAGTGAGTCCGAGCACTTCTGACTGGACCCACAATAGTGTCACGTGCGGCGACCCCACAATAATAAACAGCACCAAAACGAGTAATCCCGCCTTCGGCAATGGCCTCATAGATGATGTCAGCAGAATTTAGCCCAGATTGGGGACGGGCATCAAGTGAGTTTTCGATCATCACAAAAAGTGGACGGCGAGCCTCCCAGACTTTTTGCTCGGCGGTTGTATACATGGCGCCATTTAGAGGACACTCCGAAGTCCTGGGAGCATTGGGGTCGATGTTGAGACCTCCACCCGTGCCGGGAGTAGTGAGGGGAGTGGCGGGAGAGACAGCGCCAGGAGCATAAAGATAGGTGGTTAAGGCATAACTGCCACCTGCAGATAACAGGTAAGCCAAGAAAGCAATTAAGAGCGATTTGACGAGTGGAGTACGCATAAATTATTTGGCCTTTCGATTAATAAGCTTTTGTTCTTCGGTGGAGAGCGGATGGTCGATTCCCACCCCACCTTTGACTGATTTTACATAGAAACGAGTATTTTCTCTACTATGTAATGAGGTTATCACAACTCCATCATGATTACCATCCAAAATCGCGAGGATAAAGCTCTGGTCCCCCCCGGTATCTCCAAAAGGATTAAAGCGTTTAAGGATAACGTTCTGGATATGGAGTCGAGCGTCGTCTTGGAGTTTGGAGAGTTCGTGCTTGGTCACTGATTGAGTTCGCTCATGTTCGACCAGGGTTTTTTGAATACCCTCTAGGACTTGCATTAATGTTTTTTTCTCTACCCCTTTAGTTAACGAGTTATAATGACGCCGAAGCTGAACTAACCAAAACAAGAGCAAGAGATCTGTGAGTAGGGCTATGATGATGAGGATAAACTCCATGAGACATATGATAGCAGATAGTGCTATAGTTATGATATGGCGATAGTTAGTTTTGATCAGCATGTGAGTGAGGGGGGGGTAGGAACAAGGGTTAAATGGGGCGCGATTATCAAAATTGTATCGTTATTTGGATTCGCCATAGTAATTGGAATATTTATGTTGGTAAGGGGAGTGTTTTTTGGCACAAAGATTAACCAAGTGACGATTAATGATTCGTTTGGTAATTTGGAGTACAAGGTTCCCTACAAAAATACGCTGTACGAGAGTTTTGGGTTTGTGCAAGAACCAAAAGTTACGATGCCACTGAAGACCACATCCGGGTATGTGAATACAACTTTTTTGCTCGATTCGGGGGCGGTAGTGACAACGTTGCCATTGCAGGCGGCGCAAGATACGGGAGTGGATCTGGCCAGGGTAAAAAGAATTACCCTCCAGGGTTTTTCGGGAGTCCCGGCATTTGCCTATCTAGATAAAATTACCATCAAGATTGGCGAGCAAGATTTTGAGTTCCCGGCTACTTTTACCGAAAGTAGCGCAACGACATATATCTTGGGTCGGAAGGGATTATTTGATGAATTTTCGATTAATTTTGATCATGAGCAAAGAGTTATTACTATTAGTAAAAGGAGTTAGAAATGAGCGAAAATATATATGAACGAATCCATCGCACCCTATCCTGGAAGCGAATTGTCGGGTTTAATGTAGTGCTCCTTTTGGTCTTGATTGTTCCTTTGTCGGTCAGACTAGCTCAACAGGATACGGAAAACAGATCTGGAGCGGCGAGTGAGTTAGAGCCATCTCCAATTATTCCTCCACCGAATTATCCGAGTAGTCCCCCCACTTTAGAGCGAGTAAACTCATTTTTTGGAAAAACTGGTGATACGATAGTGCTGATAGGTACCAATTTTGGAGACTACCAGTGGGGTAGTCGGGTGTATGTAGGATCGGTGGAGGCGCCTAAGGAAGCAGTTGTGCGATGGAGCTCAAGGATCATAGAAATGAAGATCCCAGAAGGAGCAAGGAGTGGGAAGGTATGGGTAAGCATCAATGGACAACAAGCTAGCTGGGGAGGGAACTTGATTCTATATGACTCGACACGAGGAGCACAGATAGGTATCACCAAGCTTTCTGCCACTCAAGGACGAGTGTTTTTAATATCAGCTGCACCAACGAAGAGAGGAAAAATAGAGTTATCGTACGTGAGTGAGCCTATCACAATTACCCCGTTGTCTGGGATCATGGTGACCAATCAGGGGAATACGGCAGATAATCTAGGAAAAAAAGTCAGTGTTGATTTTGAAGTTGCTCAAACCTTGCCCGGTAGTCAGATTCCGATTTTGGAAGTTAATTTTCCTGGGATTGGCCCAATCGAGATATTACGGGCAGAACTTTATGATGAAGGAGGACGGTTGCTACCTCTCTTTGCCGAACCCCTCACTGTCAAGCTCTTGCCTTAAATCCCAAGAATCACTAGGACTAAGATGGCGACGACAAAGCGGTACCAAGCGAATAAGCGGAGAGTATGAGTTCCAAGATAGCGCAGGAGCCACTTGACAACAAAGTAGGCCACAATAAAGGAGACCACGAAGCCAACGAGTAATGGGGCAAAATTTTCGGGATTGGCAACAAAGAGGGATTTATTTTGGAAGAGATCGAGTAAGCTAGCAGAGAGAATAGTGGGGACCGATAAGAGAAAAGTATATTTAGCTGCTTCGTCGCGACGGTAACCCAAAAACACCATGAGGGAGATAACGGAACCAGAACGGGAAATTCCAGGGATAACGGCAGATGATTGGGCTAGTCCTACTAGGAGGGCTTCTGTCCAGGACAGGGAGTTAAGAGATTTGTGGAGCGACAGTTGGCCTCGCGTAACAAGGCGTTCAACAAGAAGGAACAAAATTCCCATACCCACAAAGACAGCCAACATGAGCCAATCGGTACTGAAGAAAATCCCCTTGATAATCCTGTAAAGGATGAGTCCAACAATGGCGGTAGGGATGAAGGAAAAGATAACTTTGAGAGATAACTGACGATTGGCTAAGAAAGTCTTGGTGTAGATAAACAATAATGACATGATAGCGCCACCCTGGATAACCACCTCAAACATGGAGGTAAACGAATTATCTTGTAGGCCCAGTAGCTTGCCAACTATAATTAAATGAAAGGTTGAAGAAATAGGCAAAAACTCGGTTAACCCTTCGACAATGCCGAGGATCAGGCTATGTAAGATAATCATAAATGATTAGTGTTTGAGCTCTTTCTGCAAATCTGCATACCAATCAGATAGGGCTTTTCCCACGACATCCTTAGCGCCTAGTCCGATGGCGAGACCGAAACCCAAGGTGAGCATCGCCACGAAGCCGATAAAGAGGATGTTGATAAAAGACTCGGCGATTTTGAGTTCGGAGAAGGCTGCTAAAACAGCTATTGTAATCACCGTATAACTGGCGACCTTACCCATAAGACGCGAGGTTTTCAGATCTACCGAGGCGAGTGCCCCTTTGACTAGGCTTTCAACTAGTCCAGCTAGGAGAACGCCGATGGCAAGGACTATCACAGCAGAAAGTACGTTGGGAATGTAGGCAAGAACTCCCGAGAGAACAGAAGAGACAGCACCTAATCCCACGATGTTGGTTGCCGCAATAAAAAAGGTTAAGACGATTAACCACTTAAAGATGGAACCTATGACTTCTTCTAGCTTTTCGGTAAGCTCGGCTTTGACTAAAAATGCCTTAAATTTGGTGTTTTTGATCAAGTTTTCAAATCTAATTATCTGAAGAGCGCCAATTAAAATTGTCCGAACCCAATTCCCAATGATGATCCCGATGAGAGCCACCAACACTGCTCCCAAGAGATTGGGGAAAAAAGCCAAAGTGGTTCCGATCGTGCTATTCCAGACATTGGTAAGGGCCTGTTGCCAAAGAGACAAATTCATATTTAACTCCTTCCCCGAAGGCTATCGGGACCGAATGCCTTAGTGACAGTTTTTACTGTTAAAAATAAAGGCATGGCTAGGACGGCACCAGCGATCCCTCCCAATGTAAAGCCTACAAGCAAAACAATAATCGTAACTAGTGGTTGTGTACCGGTTGCTGACTGCATTACTTTGGGAACAATTAGGTTGTTTTCTAGTTGTTGAACGAGAATACTCATGGCCAGGGCACCTAGACCTACAATCGGAGAGACGGTTAATCCCATAAGGATCGCGGGGATAGCGGCGATTGTGGGACCAATATTGGGAACAGCTTCCAAGAGACCTGAAAGCACAGCAATGGGGAGGGCATAAGGGATCCCGAGGAGGACAAGGCCTATATAGGTCATAACACCAATAATTCCCATGAGGAGGAGTTCTCCGCGAACCCAACCACCAACCTGGCGTTCAACTGCAACAACGAGAGATTCGGCGCGTTCCTCGGCACTACTCTTGGGGAAGAAACGGAGTAGATATTTGTGGAGATGGGGTCGCTCGACAACAAGGTAATAGGCCATAAAAAAGACAGCCAAGATATTGAGGATGTTTCCAAAAACTCCGGTTGCCAGTTTGAGGATATTGCTAGGGATTGAGGTAAGATACCCATTGGCAATACCTGGATCGAACTCCGTATTGAAAATATTTTCTAGATTATGTAGATAGTTGGGGAGCATCTGGGCCAACCCACGCGTTTGTTGAACAACAGCTGGAACAAGAGAGGCTATCACGGTAGTAAGTAAGGTGATCAAACCAACATACACAACGAGCATCACAACAATAATGGGGAGCTTAATCTTGGTGGCGAGGCGCACGAGGGGATTGACAGCGGTCATGAGAATAAAGGCGACAAAAAGAAGAATCACAATACCCCTAATCTGGTAGAGCAACCAGAGAGACAGAATAAACAAGATAGTAAAAATGATGGTTCGTGAGGAAATTTCAATTTTTTGTGTAGTCATAATCCTCCTTGTCAATATCATACCACGTTACTTTTTGTTTATTAAACCAGGTTAACTGACGCTTGGCATAGGAAAGCTCATCATGTACCCATTGTTCGATCATTTCTTTTTTGGTACATCTGCTTTCGAGAAAACTGACAATACTGCGATAGCCTATGGCGGAGAGGGCTTGGGGTGAAGCATGCGTGATCAAGTGCTCCGTTTCCCGGATGGCACCTAAAGTTAGCCGTGTTTTTACCCTAGCTTCAATGGCACTTCGATAGTTTGAATCATCGAAGTATTTAAGGCCGACTAGCGTGGGAGATGATTGAGGGTGGATGGCAAATGATTGATGAGGGGTATGTGCAATTTCTATCGCACGAATCAGACGACGGGGATTATTTTGATCACTCTGGTTCATATTTGAGAATTTGGTTGGATCAAGCTGGTTTAATTTTGCCTGTTGTTCAGTAATAGAAAGAAGGGACAATTGATCGCGGAGTGGTTGATTGATCGAAATTCGCATTGTTTTAATTCCGTGGGTTATGGCTTTGACATACAATCCTGTGCCACCAACCACAATTACCTGCTTATTTTCTTTCCATGCTTGAATAATGTGGGGCATGATAGCGTCGTACCAGACTGCCACAGAACAAGACTCATCGGGGTCAACAAGATCAATACCATACAACTTAATTCCTGGGGTTTGGTCTTTGCCAGTCACAATATCCATGCCACGATAAACTTGGCGTGAGTCGGCGGAGATTAAAATGCTGGGTTGGCGAGCAGATAGTCGGAGAGCCAGGGCGGTTTTGCCGGTGCCGGTGGGGCCAACAATACAGAGTAGTTTATGCATGAGTTTATTCTACCGAAATCAAGCCACGCTTGAGGATGTGATTGTAACTACTGTAGAGAACCGAGAGGGCGAGCGCGAAATAAATTAGACAAAGCACAAAAGGAAAAACTAGATTGGTAAGGGGAACAGAATTACCCATTACAAGACCTCGCATTGCTTCAAAAACATAACTGGCGGGAACATAATGGGAGATATTTTGGGCCCAAGTAGGCAAAGTGGAAACAGAGTAGTAAACACCGACGAAAGGAGAAATGACATTAATTCCAATCCAAGCGAGGGTTTGGATTTTGGTACCATAGCGCATGATAATGCCAGCTACAAAAAGCCCAAAGACCCAGCCAAACATAATGAGGAGACCGATCCAGGGAAGCAGAGATAAACCAAGGGCGTAGATATTGGTGGCATAGAGGAGAAAGGCGATCAATGAGGCAAAAGCAAAGGAAACAGTGGATTTGACGATGCCGACAAGTAGCAGGGTGAGAACCCATTCGGAAAAGAGGATGGGGGTTGCGAAGAGATTGACCAAATTGCGATTCCAGATATCTTCGAGTAAGTTGACGGTAATTTCGTATTGCCCCCTCCAGGGGAAAATCCAGAGAATAATCCCCCCCAAAAGAGCAAGAATGATTTTGTTATCAACTACCCCAGAATTTGCGATATAACGACTGGTGAGTCCCCACATCAAAAGGTCAAGAAAAGGCCAAAAGAACATGTCCGACAAACGGTCGTACGAATGGAGGAGATTATAGTAGTAGCGGAGGAAAATTCCCCAGATGCGATAGAGTTTCATTGGATTTTCTCCCGAGCTATTTTCATGAAATAATCTTCGAGCGTGGGTTTGTCGATCGAGATTTCGGTATAGATAATGTTTTTCTTGGTCACTTCATATAGGAAAAGTGGCAAGAGCTTTTCTTTGATGGTAATGGCGTAGATGCCATCGGTGAGTGTGGATTCTAACTGGCGGATGGCAGTAAGTTGGTCCAAAGCCTTGGCATTTTTGGTGACACGAAGACGGAGATGACAGAACTCTATTTTTTTCGCGAGGTTATTTGGAGTATCGTTCCCCACAATGAGACCATCTTTGAGAATGAGGACTCGGTCACAGAGACTCTCTACTTCGGCCATATTGTGACTGGTCAAGATAATACTCTTATTAAACTTTTCGCGTTGGTTAGCAAAAAACTCGCGAATATAAGCGGCAACCTCGGGGTCGAGACTGGCAGTTGGCTCGTCGAGTAACAAAAGCTTGGGAAAGTTGATCATCGAGCGAGCGAGGTTGACGCGGGTTTTTTGGCCGGCGGATAAAGAAGCAACCGGCATTTTCCAAAGTTTTTCGAGACGAAAGAGTTGCATGATTTGATGAAGACGTTTTTTGCGGTCGGGAATCTGATAGAGCCACGAGGACCAGGTGAGATTTTCTTTGACGGAGAGACGCCAAGGTAGGTCGACATAGGTCGAAGAAAAATTCATGGATTCGAGGATCTCCGATTTATGAGTGGAGAGGTCCTTGTCAAAAATATTAATGGTGCCACTGGTTGGCGTAAGGATACCCAATAGCATTTGGAGAGTTGTGGTTTTGCCCGCGCCATTGGGACCCAAGATCCCCAAAATCTCTCCTTCTGCCATGTCAAAACTAATCCCTGTGATTACAGGAGTTTGCCTAAAAGTTTTCTTTAAGTCTTTTACCTCAAGTATGGCCATTTGATGATTGTATCACACTAGATCAGGACGAGGCGGAGGAGTAGTGGAGGAGAGAACGATGCCAGAACCACAGAGCGAGTTGGAGTTGGAGGAAGGCGAGAGCGGCAAAGCCGAATAAGTACCAGGGGTTAAATAACCCAAAAACGGGCTAATGTAAACTAAACGTGTGGCTAAAACCCCTTCTTTTTCCCTTGTTATCCAGCCTTTTGTGTGATATTTTCTCTAGAATGCATTAAATACGGCTCGCCGACCATATACTATCGGGTGTCCCAAGTGCGCTTTTCGA
>JAZDDW010000053.1:0-10038 GCA_043809365.1 bacterium | reverse complement strand
GAGTACGAATTAACACAGAGAATATTAATTTGAGAATTGGAGAAATTTGTGATTTTCTCTTTTTGCATTGCCAAAAAGAGGTCTCTATACACTTTCCTCACCCTCTTCTGGTCATTCATATACGCCAAATACTCATCGCTCGGATAAATACTCCCTGCTTGCTGGTATGGCCCCACTCCTTTCCCCAAGATCCGCGTGACTGCCCCCGTCGGCTTCTCGGCTTGCGCCAGCAGATAACCCCGACCCTTGATAGTAATGATCTGCCACCTCCCACTCATCTTTTTGCGCAATCGGGAGACAAGTGCATCGAGCGCCCAGTCCGAGTATTTAGTACTCCATTCCTCGCCCCACAATACTTGCGCCATCTCCTCCCGGTCTACGATTTGTTCCTGTTTCTCCCACAGTTTCCGCACAATCCTCGCCTCATCCACCGTAAATTCCGCTTCACTCAAACGGTAAATCAGCCCGATTTCTTGCGCTCCCAACCAGGCTTTAAATGGTTCCGCAAATATCCTCCCGTCTCTGACCAACTGCTCCTTTACCACCTGGCTTCCGTCAGGTGCCAAGCTTGGATTAACCAGATACACCCACTCGTTCTGGGGAACTTGTTGCAAGATCGCCCTCCCCATCCCACTCGTCTCAACTAGCTCTGTGTCACTGTGACACCGCGACACTGCCTTACTACACTTCTCTATCCATTCCTTGGCTCTCCCCGACACTGTCAGCACCATTTGCACCTGCTCCTCGGTCAAATCTGTCGGGATCAGCTCCCGCGCCTGCACATACGTCAGTATTTCCATGCGCTATAGGATACACCCTTGTCAGCCAGCAGTCAAGCCAAATATCCTCAATGCATTAAACTTCCCACATGAGCGGAAACGGAAATATTGCAGAACTCATAGGACATTTTTACGCTAGTCACCCCGAACCCCAAGTTGAAGAACTCATTTCACAAAGAGTCACTAGCGTACTAAGAGCATCAGCAACCCGGGAAGAAGCAACTCCATTCACGGAAAACGAACTAACAACATTAGATTCTCTAGGTATTACCCTAAATGAACTAAATATGATTGTAGCTTTTCAGATTATGCAACACAGTATGAACAGAAAAAGAGGCTAAGTTAACTTAACCACCAAATTCACCAGTCTCCCTGGCACAAAAATAACTTTTTTTATCTCTCCCGTCACCCACTTCTTCACCTTCTCGTCTTTTTTGGCCAACTCCACCACTTTTTCTTCATCCTTTGCCCATTCACCATCCACCATGATCACTCCCCGCAACTTCCCATTCACCTGCACGGCAATTTTGACCTTTACTGCCTCCACTCCCGCGATCTGCGACACATCCGGCCAGGTTTGTAGTGACACTGTGTCACTGTGACACTGTTGCGCGATCTCCCTAGCCGTCTCTGGTGCAAACAACGACAAAAGCGAGGCAAACGCAATTAAATGTTCCTTGGACACCACCATCCCCTCATCCCTCCACGCATTCACCCACTCCATTAGTCCCGCAATCGCGGTATTAAACTTCTGGTTCAACACCCCCTCCTCAACTCGTGTTACCAAATCTTTCAGCTTGGCCGCTAACTCTGGCGTGGTTTTCTCCCCCACCTTCCCCGCTTGTTTCACCGTCTCCAAAATCCGTCCCAAAAATCGCACTTGCCCAGAGATTGCTCCCGAGTCCCACGCAATCGTTTGTTCCCACGGTCCCATAAACATCTCGTACATTCGGACCGCGTCACTGCCGTACTTCTCAACCATATCGTCTGGGTTCACCACATTCCCTAGTGATTTACTCATCTTTTTCCCATCTTCCGCCAGCACTAATCCGACACTCCGTAACCGCAAAAATGGCTCCGGAAAGTCGACCAATTTCAAATCAAACAACACCTTCACCCAAAAGCGGGCGTAAAGCAAATGTAGTACCGCGTGCTCTGCTCCGCCCAAATACCAATCCACCGGTAGCCATTCTTTGATCTCCGGCAAAGCCGTCTTCATCCACCAATCGGTGTATGGCTGACCCCCTAAGGTCCGACCTCGTAGGTTGCAAGCTGAATCAGAACCTACAAGGTCGGACCTTTTAAGTATTTGCACCTTTCCCCAGAACGCAAAAGCGAGAAAGTACCAACATGATCCGGCCCAGTTGGGCATTGTGTCCGTCTCGCGGGTCGCTTTCCCCCCGCACCGAGGACATTTGGTACTCACCCAGCTCTGCACTCTCGCCAGAGGTGATTCGCCCGTTTCGGTGGGTTCGTAGCTCTCCAACTCGGGCAATGTTAAAGGAAGTTGATCTTCTGGCAGTGGCACAACCCCATTCTCGTCCCCACAATTCTCACAATACACGAGTGGGATCGGTTCTCCCCAGTAACGCTGGCGACTAAACACCCAGTCGCGCAAATGATAAGTCGTCTCTTTTGTTGCCACTCCTGCCGTTTCTAACTTTTCTATAATCGTCTCATCGCACTCAATTTCTTTGATCGGCAAATCAAACTTAGTGGCAAAAACTTTATCTCTCTCATCAAAAAATGGCACCCCCATCACGGCTCCCGTCCCAACTGAGGCAAGCGCATAATCAGCGACCCACACTGGCACTTCCTCTCGATTCCATGGATTCACCACCCTAATCCCTGTATCCATCCCCGTCTTTTCTCGCTCACCCTCCAGTCTTATCTGTTCTGGTTTTTGCATAGCGGAATCGATATATCTTGCAACCGCTTCCTTCGGCTTCCACCCCCCATCCATCCATGCCTTCGCAATTTCTGGCGCCACGACCACAAATGTCACTCCCGCGATCGTATCCACCCTGGTCGTAAACACTTCCAATTCATTGACCATTGACCATTGACCATTGACCACAAACTTCACTCTCACTCCTTCCTTCTTCCCTATCCAATTTCGCTGCATCTCCAGGATCCCACGCGGCCAATCCAACTTCAAGGACTGTCCTCGAAGGTCAAATCCATCCAAATTCGAAAGCAATCTCTCGGCATACGCTGTAATCTTCATCACCCACTGGGGCAATAGCTTCTTCCCCACGCTGGTCCCGCATCGCTCATGCGTCCCATCCCCCATCACCTCTTCGTTAGCTAGACCTGTTAAACATTTCGGACACCAGTTGATCGCCACCTCTTCACGGTAGACCAGACCCTTTTTGTACAGTTGTAAAAAGATCCATTGAGTAATGGCATAGTACTCTGGGCCACTTGTCGCCAACTCGCGCTCCCAGTCAAAGTCGAGGGACAGATTTTGCATTTGCTTTTTAAAGTTAGCGTAGTTGTGCGGAACCATTTCTTGTGGAATCATGTGAGCCTTGATCGCCGCATTCTCTGCCGGTAGTCCAATAGCGTCCCACCCCATAGGCGAGAGAACTCGATCCCCTTTCATCTTAAAATAGCGCGCCATCACATCACACGCTGTAAAAATCCGCACATGTCCCACGTGCAGTCCCTCTCCTGATGGATACGGAAACATGCCTAAAACATACGTCTTCTTCTTGGTCATTCTCATATTTTACCCTATTTTCCCCCATACTTAATACTTAATACCAAATACTGTATACTTTTCCCAATGACTGCCCGTATTATTATTTTAACCAGCCTGACCCTCTTGCTCGTCAGCATGACCGGTGCCCTTACCTCACCCCTTTTCTTCCTCTGCTACTTTCTCCTTTTTGCTGTTTCTATGCTCTACACAATCGAGGTAACTTTGGTTCTTACGGGAGTTTTTATCATATTTTTTCTCTTTTTTCCTGGCACCGACCTTTCCGATCTCGCCCATTTATTCCAATTAGTCGCCCTAATCATGATCACCCCCCTTTCCATTCTCCTTGGCCATCAATACGAAACTGCCCTCGAAACCAAGGAACTCAATCGTCAACTCCACAAACACCTACAAAACGAAGAGTCCGACATGCTTCTTTTCCTTTCGCTCAACTTAAAAAGGACTCTCCTTTCTGCCCTCGATTCGCTCTCTCTTACCATTCCCCAGGAAAAAGTTACCTCTGTCCGCGCCAACCTCCAGACTCTCTACACCGATCTCAAAAGCCTCTATCGTAGTGCCAACGAGCTACAAGCGACAATCGACAAAGAAACAGACCATTAGATCATCCGGAGTCTTTTACCTATTTCATTTGCAGGCATTCGGGAACAATAATCTCAATAACCAGTTAATTACCCCGCTCCCAGAACAATATTCGGGGAAACGAGGAACCTCTACCAAGTTAACTATGACTTGAGCCTCTGGGTTGGGACTTGTCATCACACTTGCTTGGGCGCTTGGGTTCGGTACTACACTTGGTTGGAATATCGCTCTGATACTCTCCACAATGCTCGCCAGTGATGCCGCGCTTGGGCTCGGCAAGACACTTGGTGCTACACTTGGTGCCACATACGCTTGAGAGTTTGGACTTGGGCTCGGCGCGACACTTGGTGCTACACTTGGTGCCACACTCGGCGCTACGCTGGCTTGGGCGCTTGGGCTCGGCGCTACACTTGGTGCTACACTTGGTGCCACACTCGCACTGGGTCTCGGGCTTGGTGTCACACTAGGAGCATTATTTCGATCAGGTGCCACACTTGCACTTGGACTCGGGCTAGGTTCTACACTCGCGCTTGGACTTGGTTGGCCCTCACCAATATTGATGACCGCATTACTCACCCCGCCCAACTGACTCCCCAAATACTCATGTCCCCATTCGGGCGCCCAAACACCGGTAAAGGACACGTTACACGGCCCCGTAGTTGGACCGGTGGTAATTGTGGCCACGGGCCCATATGACTTATAGCTAATCGTTGCGACATTCCCTCCCGCATTTATTACATCTGGAGAAGGTCCATAAGCCAATGAAATTTGCCCATTACCTACTTGTGGTGCAGAGATCGCAACGGCATCACCGTCGCCGTAAGCAGAGTCAAAATAAGAGCCTTGAGTTACCATGGGAGTAACGCAGGTATCAGAATAACTTAATGTCGCCGCAATCATTCCTACAAATTTCCCCGTTTGTTGTATGCCGGTCGCCTCGATATTGAGATCAACAGTCGCACCAGCAGGGACAGCCGAATCAGCTGGAGAAAGAGACAATTGCAACGGTCCAATACCAGTTAATGACAGTGTTGGGCTTGGAGCATTTCCTTCAGCATAGATTATTCCCCCCGCCTGTGATGATATTGGAGCATCCCCTGGAACATTCATCGACATATCCGTCAAAGTTGCACCAACAATATCAATAGTGCAAGGTTCGCTGGAAATCGGACCGGTGGTAATTGTCGCCGCCACCCCAGTGCCCTGACTATATCCCATTCCTTCCTTGATCCCATAGCCAAAAGAGATCACTCCATTACCCACCTGTGGTTCAATAATAGTCCTCGGTTCAATCCCCCAAAACCCCCCCGGAGATACCACTGGAGTAGTACAGTTGGTATAAGATAACACGGCCTCTATTGAATCTATCGCTGGAGTAGAATCAACGATATATAAACTTGCTGAAACGACAGAATTAATCGGGGCCGATGTAGTATTGGCCGCCATAATACTTGCGTAACTGATCGGCGGGACCAAAGGAGCCGGCACGACAACCAAGGCAGATAAATGTGAACCAGTCACCTCAAAAACACTTGCTTTCTCCCTGGGAAAAAAATAATAAACCATCCCGCCTACTCCCCCCAAAACCACCAAGCCAGCTACAATCAGTAACTTGACCTTTGCAGTCACAAGCGCCGATTTAACTGATGCCTTGGCTTTTTCGCTCCACGATCCAACTCTCGCGGACATTTCGACAGGTTCTTCTTGCAACTTTTCCGCTTCCAATTCCAAATCCATATAACAAAATTATGATGATGATGATGACAGTTGTCAATAGCAAAATTAGCCCCAACCATTGACAAGTCTCCGTTACCTATGTCATATTTAATACATGCCAAGCAAACTCATGCTCCGCAATTTTGCATCCGGGAACTACTATCATCTACAACACAACGCCAAGGTTGGCACCGAATTATTTCGTAGTGACGCCGACTACCAAAACTTTACCCTTCTCCTTTCCTACTATCTCCGTTTCCCCGATGCAACCCCTCTCTCCTGGGTCAAACGTCTGACCCCGCAAACGGTGATTGCCAAACGTAACGCCTCACAGTTTGGCTCCACTCCCGTCCACCTCCATGCCTTTCTACTCCTCCCTGATCGTTTTCACCTCGTTCTGGGTGAAAACCTCGGCGGGGCCAAACCCGGAATCTCCAATCTCCTGCGCCGTCTCTCTGTGGGTTACGCCATGTATTACAACAAAAATTATGCTTCAACCGGCACTATTTATCATGGTAAATACAAAATGCAACCAATCGCCCAAAATGATCTAGGTCAACTCATTTACAAACTTCATCACTCTGATCAAGTCAATGATACTTTTTTGAGTTCTCCTCTCCACTCCTCCCGCCCAGATTACTCCTCTTCCGTTCCCCGGCCCTGGATCTCCCTAATCTCATTGATTCAAGACAAGTAAGACAAATAAATTTTCAGCATTTCTTGTCAAATTACAACTCTACATTCTCCCAATGTTCCAAGCGGGGTTCATCCTGTTCTAGCCACACTCCCACCACGTCCACTCGCACTCCCCCCTCCCAATTATGCTCTCTACACCACAGCTCTCCCATTCGCTTGACTTGTCCTATCTTCCAGCCGTTCACCATCTCCCAGGGTTCCCCAAATTTGTCTGTTGTTTTGGTCTTCACCTCCACAAACACCACCACATTCTGCTGTTTACAAATGATATCCACCTCCCCCCACCTACTACGATAATTCCTTTGCAAAATCTTATATCCCTTAACCTGCAAGTACTCCGCCGCCAATGCCTCCCCCTTGTTCCCTGTAATTTTGTTCCCCTGCTTCCCCATACTTAATACTCCTACCACACATTTTCCCGATACTGTACCGCTTCTGCCACATGCGCCGTCAGTATCTGTTCCTCTCCTGCCAGATCCGCAATCGTTCTGGCCACCTTAATTACCTTAAAATACGCTCTGGCCGAGAGATCAAACTTCCGTACCGCCACCGTCAAAAACTGTTTTACTTCCGGGGCAAGTGGACAAAACAATTTTACCTGTTTATTTCCCATCTGGCCGTTGGTATACATCCCCTTCAAGTCCTTAAACCTCTTGCTCTGCCTCTCCCTCGCAATTATCACTCGCTCCCGGATTGCTTTCGAACTCTCTGTGACTTGTAGGGTCGGACCCTTAAAGTTTTCAATATCTGACTTTAAGGGTCCGACCCTCAAAGTATCTCCAGTCAATTTCTCCACCTCCACCGGATCTACCCACACATGCAAGTCAATCCTATCCAAGATTGGACCCGAGACTCGCCGACGATATTTCGCAATATTCCGCTCCCCACACTGACATTCTTTGGTTGGGTGGTTGAGATATCCACACGGACACGGATTGGCCGAGGCCATCAGCATAAAGCTCGCCGGATACTCTACTCTACCCGAAGCGCGCGTAATCGCCACCCTTCCATCTTCCATAGGTTGTCGCAGGACTTCGAGCACCGACCGACTAAATTCCGGCATCTCGTCCAAAAACAAAACTCCCAAGTGTGCCAAAGAGACTTCTCCTGGCATCGGATTGGTTCCCCCTCCAATCAGCCCAATCATGCTCGTGGTATGGTGGGGCGCCCGAAATGGGCGCCGACGTATCAGGGCCCCTCCTGCCTCCACCAACCCAGAGACAGAATAAATTCGCGTCACCTCGAGAGATTCCGCCGGCAACAGTGGTGGAAGAATCGAAGGCAGTGCCTTGGCCAACATGGTCTTCCCTGCCCCCGGTGGTCCCACCAAAAGCAAGTTATGTCCCCCAGCGGCCGCAATTGTCGTTGCCCGCTTGGCCATTTCTTGCCCCGCAATCTCGGCAAAATCCACGAGTGGTTCACAATCCTCCAAGATCGGCAACAGCTCTATCGTCTTGAGTGGCTCAATCTGACCTGCCTCGCCGGCAGGCGGGTCAGCCTGCGAGGACAGTCCTCGCAGGTCTGCCTGCGCACGCAGGTGACGTAGTAGTTGCGCAAGTTCCCGCACCGGGTAAACACTAACTCCAGCCACCACCGCCGCTTCATTCGCCGACAATACCGAAACATACAGTTCTTTGATCCCCCGCTCTTTGGCGAGCATCGCGGCCAGCAACACTCCCTTGCTATGTTTGAGACTCCCGTCCAGTCCTAGTTCCCCGTAAAAATACGCCCGTGACACCGTGTCACTGTGACACTCAAATTCTTCGTTAGCCAACATAATCCCAATGGCAATCGGCAAATCATAGTTTGCTCCTTCTTTGGGTAAATCTGCCGGAGCCAAATTGACAATAATTTTCTTATCCGGATAACTGGCTCCGCTATTCTGGATCGCTTTTTTGACTCGCTCCTTGGCTTCAGCGATCGATTTATCGGGCAACCCCACAATCGTCAGTCCCGGGAATCCTTTCTCCGCGATGTCCACCTCCACCACCACTTCTCTTGCCTCTAGTCCGATGGTCGCCACCGACAATACTTTTGCCAGCATAGCCAAACTATAACATTTATCGCTTTACCACCCAAATCCCCCTCTCTTCCTCTACCTCACCCTTCAGTAACAGGGTAGTTAACATGGCCGCTACTTCCCCAGCCGTTTCTCCGCTCCTACGCGCCAGTTCATTCAGCGACTGTGGCCCTTCCAACGTCAGCAAGCTAACCAAATTACTCTCCCTGGGGTTCAACACTCCCGGAGTGTGGGAGCCCTTCACTCCGGGAGTGAATGAGTTCTTAAAAAAATCCAGCGTCATCGGTTTCGCCCATCCTTCCGCCAACAACCAATTGCACCCCCAAGACACCGTGGAAAAAATTGATCCTGGTACGCTGTAAATCGGTTTGTCCATTTTCCTCGCCCACTCTGCCGAATTTAGTGAGCCCGATTTCATCCCAGCCTCCACTACTATGACCATATCGGAGAGACCCACCACTATCCGGTTGCGTTGTGGGAAGGTCCATAGCTTGCCTAGTCTTGTAGGCTCAATTTCAGACAAAAACAATCCCCCACTTTCCAATACTCTTTGGTGCAAGCTTTGATTTTCCGGAATAATTGGCGCCTCAATCCCCCACCCAAACACTCCTATCGTTTTACCGCCATTTTCTACGGTTAACCTGTGCATTTCGATATCAATGCCATACATAAATCCCGAGACAGTCACGTACCCCATCTCTACAAACCGAGGCACAATCTCCGCCAGTACCCGCTTCCCGTACTGACTCATTTTGCGTGATCCCATTATCGCCACTATCTTTTCACTTTTTCCCAAATCCCAGTTCCCCCTCCCCCACAATCCCTTGATTGGCGGCTTCACTGCCACAAGTCGGGGTGGGAACTTGTCTGACTCTCTCTCCCGATACTCGCTTTCCATACTCATCTACTATACTCAATTTAGTCACAATATCACCCATACCGCTAACACATCAAATACTCCCTAACTACCTCAATCTCCTACACCCCTCGCTCTGAATCATTAAGTCCTATAGAACTAATATATTTGCGATTTAGAGTTGGCTACCCCATAGATTCTTGGCACTATATATCTCACACTGCTAAAGGACAAAAAACTCAAAATATCTCAATAATCCGCTCAATTCAATTGATATTGATTCTTCCCAAAGAGAGTCCCCAGTCCCATCACTTGCTAGTTGGCGCACTTGGCACAACAGTCTCCCCTCTCCTCCAACTTCACCCGATAACACTGCCCAAGACTTTCAGACACCCCCAAAGTTTCAAACTCTGCGTACGCGGGTAATACGAACTCCGCCCACAGATAGTCCTCCAGAGGTTATTCAAAATCTCGTGAAAAACTTTAATTACCGCATTACTGTCACTTTGTCCCTAACACCTATTTCCCCTAGGCTCTCTTGCTAAAAGTGTGGTAGTCGGTCGCCTGGTCCCACCTGGAAGAAATGTGTAGTACTGATTTGTAATGTGTTGTGCTAATAAAATGGCGGTATCACTTCTTGTTTAGGAAAGGAGATACCGCCATGTCCTAT
>JAZDDW010000052.1:0-5480 GCA_043809365.1 bacterium | reverse complement strand
GTTGGTAATGTTTTTGGCACCTACTGGGATCACGGCCGAGTGGGCGAGAGCACCATCCACATAAACACAAAGGCTAGTCGTCCCCCCTCCTATATCGATGACCACCGCCCCGAGTTCTTTTTCGGTTTCGGTCAAGGTAGCAATCGAGGAGGCTAACCCAGCAAAAACAACCGCATGGGTGTCAACACCAATCTCACTCATTACCCGACTTAAGTTTTTGAGATTGACGGAGGAACCAGTAATGAGATGGGCCTCAGCTTCTAGGCGAACTCCGGACATCCCCACTGGATCCTTGATTCCCTCTTGATTGTCGACCAAAAAGTAGCGAGGGATAACGTGAAGGATTTCGCGCCCGGGTGGGAGAGGGACGGCTTTGGCGGCTTCAACAACCCGGAACACATCCTCGTGGCTAATTTCACTATCGGGATTTTGGACGGCCACTAACCCTTTGGAATTTTGGGATTCGATGTGAATACCAGATACGGAGATAGAGACGTCTTTGATGGATAGTCCGGCCATTCGCTCGGCACTCTCGACAGCTTCGGTGACAATTTCGATTGCATCTTCGATGTCTACGATTTGACTTTTGCGGATGCCGCGACTGGCGACACTAGAGACTCCCACGACCCGGAGCTCGGGATCGTCATCGGCACGCGTGGCAATGACACAAGTTATTTTGGTGGAACCCAGATCAACAACAGCTATTTGGGAGATCTTTTTCATAGAGTTCATCTTAGCACAGGACGTGCAAAGCGCATATCAATAACGCTTATATCCTTGATAATTGTATCGTCTGCAAGCACTGTCTGCAAGGCTCTAATTTGAGTTAATTCATCTTTTTGGAGAGTCAAGAGAGCCTGACGATTATCCTCAAGTGTGAGGGAAATCGTTTGCGCATCCAGAAGAGTAACGGCTTTGACAGTAAAGAGTTCGTCTGCGAGTCTGCGAGCCAGGCTAAGGGTACTAATAATTGCTGGGTCAGAGGGAAATTTGCCTACTACGAGAGTAAGGGGCCCAGGGATGATGACTGTAGGGACGTTGGGATCTTGCGAGATAGTTTTGATCACGCGAAATTGATTGTCCAGCACTACCCAAGCTGGCTCGCCAATTACTTTGAGGGCAACTACGGGGTAAACTGAATGAAGAGTGAGGACAATGGTTGAGGGGAGAATACGTGCAACTTGGGCTTCTCGGATAGTAAAGTCAGCCGAAGTCAAGCGGGTCGAAAATACATTACGGCGAAAACGAAAGATGTTTTGACCTTTGACGCGCTCGAGTTCTGCCAGGAGATCGGGACCCTGACAGGCTGCATAATCCAGCGTGCAGGTAACTTTATTAATATTAAAAATAGGTGCATATAAGGCGATCCAACCCAAGGCAACAATAAACAAAACCACCGCTAAAGGAATAAGAAAATCTAAAGTAAAGACGAGATAGGAGGAGCGGGTGGGACGAAAGACGGGAGCGATTTTCATAATTTCAGGTCGTGTGAAAGTTTGTGAACCATAACCTTAGCCACATCTTGGGGTAGCGTGAGAGTGGGCACCTCGGGAAGTTTGAGGGCGGAGGAAATACCAGATAGAAGTGAGGGAGCGGATAATTCACTTTGGGGGAGAATAAGAGCTAAACCAGCTTTCTGGAGATATTTGGCTTGGAGATATTGCTCGGAACCGGTTGTATAAATAAACGGAACCAACAAACATTTCCTTCCGAAGTAAGCTAATTCGTAAGTTATGTGGGCACCAGAGCGACCGAGGTAAAGATCACAGGAGGCCAAGTACTCCCCTACCGAGTTTTCATTAATGTAACCTAGGGGCAAGTAGTGAGGGGCGAGTTCAGGATTTAAGGTGTTTTTGAGTGCGACGGCGGCCTCGTAATCACCGGTTACCGAATTCGTGCCAGTTTGATGAATAAGATTGTAGTGAGATAAGAGTCGGGGAAGAATCGCAAAAAGATGAGTATTGAGGATGTGGGAACCTTGCTTGCCACCTAGGACTAGGATCGTAGGAAGGGAGTTGAGGAATAGCTGTTTAGACTGGGCAGAGAGTAAGCCTGCACGAAGAGGTAAACCAACGTAGGATGATTTGCCCTTGGGGAAGAATACGGAGGCTGATTCCCAGGCGAGGAAAATTTGCCGGGCAAAGTAACCGGCGAGCCGATTGGCTTTCCCCGCCCACATGGTCTGCTCATGCAGATAAACAGGAATTTGTAGCAAGTTGGCAGAGAGAGAAACAGCGAGCCCGAGATAACCGCCAAACGAGAGGACAGCGACTGGTTCGATTTGTTTGAGGAGCCTCCAGGCACGGATAAAGCCGAGTGGAATATTGACGATCTCATCAAAAGTCGGGGTCGAGTCGATCTTACCGGCTTTGAGGTGATGGAAAGGGATACCGGCGGAGGTAACCTCGAGATATTCGGCGGAGTCATGGATGTCGCCGCGCGTGCTATAGCGATGTCCAACCCAGACCACATGAAAACCTTTTTTGACCAACTCCTTGGCCACCACAAGAGCCGAATTATGATGTCCACCAGTGATAACAATAGTTGGCATAGGGTGATTCTACAACTTCTCGTGGCGGGCGACGGAGAGGACGAGGCCGATGCCAGCGAGCTGGTGTGATGTCCGCCGTTGATACAGATTGTTGACATACATTTATACTATACCAACCTTGACCTGAGGGCATTGGCTACGCCATGAATTCCAAAAATTCCATCCACATAATGTTTATGGAAATGACCAACGCTTTGCATTTGCGATGGGTTTATGAAAATAAGGGGTTCCTGATGAGATAGTTTTTTCATTAGGTTCCATGCTATCTTCGACGCGCACTGATAATCTTTCCAAATTTTTTCATTAAGATCAATTTCAGATTTAATATGATGCTTGGAGATTAGCAGATGATGATGAGGTGTAATTTTTGTTTTTGCGGACATGAATACAAAATACTTGGTTGTGAACAAAATTACTTCATTTTGATTGATCTCACAGAATGGGCAGTTTTTCATTTTTCTTGACATCTTTCTATTGTACTGATTATTCTCTGAGCTGCAATTTGTTGCGACTGCGGAGATTCAAGTAGTTCTTTCCAGTTATGGAATTTTCCTAAATAGGCAATCGCTAGGTGCCTTTGAGTGATCTGGCTTGGGAACTTATTGCGTCTATCTGGGGCTAATAATGAGGTATTTCGATGGTGGTCATGTAAATATAAGTAGCCATTACCACCTTTGCTGACTTCGATCAACGAGCGGTTCGCTAGAGGTGAAGGAGATTCTGCTGTTCCTAAAGTATATTTTATTCGCTCTTTGTCGAGTGCGTCTGCAATTATTTGAGTCGCGGGAACGGTTGCAGGTAGTATATGCAAGTGTCGATGATGAATTGATTGAACTTTTGAAGTCACTCCTAACTCTTCAACTCCTCCGTGTTCGGCGATAATTAGCGGTCTTCCTGTTCTTACTTCAAGGATTGAAATTATCAGACTCAACTCTGTGTCTAACTCGGGACTGCTGGCAAAAGCATGGCGGTGATCGAATGAAGTAATAAGTACATGGAATTCGTCAGATACGGGCATAAGGTCAGGAATCACTTTTAAGCGTTCTGTGGACAAAATGGGGGCATTTGCCTTATCGGCAGATACTCCCCATTTTGTCAGCCAATCATGTGATGTTGGTATACAAAAAGGACAATTTTCTCTATTCATCGTATGTCCTCCTCAATTTTGTGTGTAGTATTGGTAAAATCCTCTTCTGGATACAACATGCATATTGAATCCATCTGGAGTTATGACAAACGACGGTATCTGCGTGTGTGGATACCAATCGTTTTTATTACCAGCTAGTTGGTAAAGAATAAAAGCCTGTACAGATTCACTTCTATCTCGCGGTACTTGGTCAAGTAATCTGCTAATGTGTGGATCACTCTCGGCAGCTATCAACAATGCGTGAGGTGAAATATATTCAGCGATATGGAATGCTTGTTGGTCTAAGTTATCAAACAATCCGGCCAATTCATTTACATTCGGTTCTCGCCATACGTCCTTTCTGATCGCTTTTTGGTTAATCGGAGCCTCAATGCGTTCGTTTGCGGTGATAGCAATTGTTGGTAACTCCGTATCTAACATGACTTTTGCGATTTTTTTGACAGCAGCAGATGGTATTGATACGTCCTCTACTGGTTTGGCATAATATAGATCAGATAGCATACTTGCTCGCAAATCAGATGGGTTTTCGAGTAGAGCTGGCCAGTATATCTTTGATTGAAATAGGTAGTTTATATCCGCAATTGTCATTGGTTGTCTGAGAGAATCGATCAATTTATGTCCCTCAATACGTGCAAGTTTAGTAGCCTCGCGTAGCTTGTCAGCCTTTATTTCGCGAGCTAAACTATCTACGTCTCCATCCTCACTAGATCTCCTTGAGATTTCTTGGAAAACGTCTTTTAACTGGATCATACTGCCTCCTTTTTTGTTAATAAATCTTGAATAATTAGTTCTCCTGTCGTAAGTTCGGCGAAGAAAAGTGAGTGTGATCCGTAATGCTTGAAAATAAGTCGGCTCCAGCTTGCTAGTTTTTTGAGTTGGAGGTGATCGAGAATTGGCTCTTTGAGAGAGATAATGCGGTTTTCGATAGTTTTGAGACCGTGACGTGTAACTTTGAAAATACGAGAATGTTCACCAAGTTGAGTTAATTTGAACGGAGTAAGGCTAGCTGGTGCTCTATAAACATCTGGAGTAATACCTTCGACCTGAAGTGCCCGTGTATGTTCGCCAAGGATTGCTTTTATCTCGATAGCATTGCCATCGTGGTTAAGCGATCCACACTTAATTGATTTGTAGTATGACTGAAAAATAAAGCGTACATCGGCTTTGCTAGGATTTATTACTTTTGAAGCCAGTAGTTTGCAGTTACTCTCTAAGATACGTCTAAAACTATCGAATGATCCGATATTAAGTGTATTCGGAGCAACAAAAGTTAATTCTAGGTTGCTAGATTCATAGGCATTGTGGCGTAGCGTGATTGTACTGTTTGTTGCGATCGTGGCAAACACATGACCAAATTCAGACCAGGCCTTATCACAGATTTTGCGATTTTGATAATATTCACGGAAAAGTTCTTTGGTGGTAATAAAGGGCAATTTGATCGTGGGAATTCCCAGAGTGAGCAATTGCTGAATCCCGTGGATCTTGGGGGAAGTAGTAGAGGTAGATAGTGCTAGTGGTTCTAAGTAGTACATCTATTTTGTACTTTTTTGTACCCTGGGGGTACAAAAAAGGCCTTTTTTTGGCCTTTACTACTTAGCGTGAGGAACTTTACTACATCGTCGCGAGTTTGTCAAGCTACTATAGGCTCTCTTGCTAAAAGTGTGGTAGTCGGTCGCCTGGTCCCACCTGGAAGAAATGTGTAGTACTGATTTGTAATGTGTTGTGCTAATAAAATGGCGGTATCACTTCTTGTTTAGGAAAGGAGATACCGCCATGTCCTAT
>JAZDDW010000051.1:0-6943 GCA_043809365.1 bacterium | reverse complement strand
TTCTCCGCCCGTTGACAAACCCAATACCATTCATGTCCCTAGTGGTACCAGCAAGCCCGTGCTCCTCGAACTCAACCGTCTCCTCCAAGATAACCGTGGCGACGATCAGGTCACCTTAATCTTCGAACATACCCACGGCTCACGTGAACTGGTACTCCCCTTCGGTATCCACTTGACCAGTGAGTTACAATCAAGCATACAAACTTTATTACACGTCCCTGTCATCGAGGAGTAGACAAATGAAAGAAAGAAAGGAACAATTACTGGCCGCATATATATTCGCAGAAATTGCTCTTCTTGCAAATTTGGCAATCACAATCGAGCACCCCCAAGCATTACTAGGATGGTTAATAGGATTCTGTAGTCTGGGATTAGGGGGGAGTGTTGGCAATTATTTTTCTTCGGAATAGAAAGTCGCATAGTTGACATTCGTTCTTTATTCGGGTTATGCTGTAGGCATGATCCAAAAGTTATCCGAGCCCGTCTCCGTCATTTTTTCTCATCAGCCACTCTTTCTGCGTTGGTCCACCCGTGACTATCACGTTTCCCAGATCGGTCTCCACCATACCTTTCGTGACGGCAGAGTTCTCCACCACATCTATTCCGTCCTCGCCGGCGATCTCTTTTTCCGCCTCAATCTCAACACCGATACACTCCACTGGACCCTCGAGGAGGTAAGTGATGGCTTACCGGATTAACACTTAGGGGTTTCTCCTCTAAGTACATCAAAACATATCAACTTAGAGGAGAAACCCCATGGTTACTCATTTCAACCCAACTCCTCCCACCATCATGCACCTCGACCTCAACTCTTGCTTCGCTAGTGTCGAACAGCAAGCCAATCCGCTCTTGCGAGGCAAACCTCTCGCCGTTGTCCACTCTGACGCGTCCTACGGTTGTATCCTCGCCCCCAGCGTCGAAGCCAAGCTCTGGGGTATCAAAACCGGTATGACGCTAGAAGCAGGTAAGTTACTTTGCCCCTGGTTAATCGCGAGAGTTGCCGATCCGCCCAAATATCGCCAGATTCACTCTCAATTTGCCAAACTTCTTTCTGATTACTCTCCTCACGTCATTTCCAAATCCATCGATGAGTTTGTTGTAGTTATACCTTCAGGGTCCGACCCTGTAGGGGTAGCTTTCGAAGTCAAATCTCGTATCAAATCCGAAATTGGCAATCATCTCCGTGTCAGCATCGGTGTTAGCACTAACCAAAATCTCGCCAAGCTTGCCTCTGGCCTCCACAAACCCAACGGTTTTGACATTATTGATTCAGCCAATTTTCTCTCGATTTACCAGCACATCAAGTTGCAGGATTTTTGTGGGATTAACATTCGTAATGAGGCCCGTCTCCATCGGGTTGGCATCTATACGGCCCTACAGTTCTATGGCTCCAACGTTCAAACGCTCTGTTCTGCTTTTGGGTCTGTTCTCGGTCGCTATTGGTACAGCCGTTTGCGTGGGTACGAGGTCGATGACGTAGAATTTAGTCGTCGCAGTTTTGGCCAATCCTATGTCTTACCTCATCCTATGATCTACGAAGATTGGCGCCCCATTCTCGCCAAACTGGTTGCCAAGGCCGCCAGGCGCCTCCGTGCTAGTTGTTATCATGCCTCTGCAACCCACTTGTATCTCCGCTTCGCCAACGGTGCAAGCTGGCACACCGGCCATCAGCTTCACAACCCCATCTTTCGCGACTGTGACCTGCTCGCTTCCGCTCTCTCACTCAATCCGCCCCTCTCTCACCCAGTGAAAAAGATTGCCGTCACCTTTTTCGGCCTTACTTGTGACCCCGACCAGCTCGCACTTCTCCGCGACAACTCACGTGACATTTCTCTGACCCACACACTCGATACTCTCAACGATAAATGGGGCGAATATACCATCACCTCTGCCGCCATGCTCGGCTCATCGGGTCACGTCCGCGACGCCATCGCCTTTGGCAAGTAAAGTACAATAACAAACATGAACTATACCCTCATTCGCGCCCGCAAACGTACCCTCTCGCTTCAAGTCACTCGGGCTGGCGAGGTGATAGCTCGTGCTCCCCTCTACTACCCCAAATTTCTCATCGACCGTTTTGTTGAGAGCAAATCTCGCTGGATTACCAAGCGTCGCGCCGAACTAATGCGCCCTCTCACCCCTCCCGCCACCCACTTTACTCCCAATGAACTCCAAGATTTTATTCGTCAGCAAGTCAGTCATTATGGCGCTATTATGCATCTCACTCCTCATTCGCTTCGTTTTACCCGAGTCCATAGTTACTGGGGCACCTGTTCGCCCACGGGTGTGCTCTCCTTTAACCTCGCTCTTTGTACTATCCCTCCCGAGGCTGTGACCTACGTCGTCGTTCACGAACTCGCCCACTTACGCTGGAAAGGTCATGGGCACAGTTTTTGGAAAATGGTGACTCAATACTACCCTCATACTCAAGAAATGCGTAAACTCCTCCGCTCCCTCCCTCGCTCAATTTGAGAATTCGAGAATTTGGGATTTGAGATTTATCTCACCAGTACAATTGCCGTCGGGAGTAATCTACCTGGGCCCACCTTATACGCTCCCTCATACCACAAGGCGCTCGACCCACCTCCATCCAAATTCAAGGCATTCTGGAGTCCCAAAGCTCGCAAAGTCGCCGCCGCATCCGCATAAGAGGCGGCAAACACATGGCCAATCACAATAGACCCGTCCTTCGCCCCCACAAATCCCCTCGTGCCTTTCCCGTTTTCTTCTGTGGTTGCCTCTACTCCATCTCGCAATAACCGAGGGAAATTGGCAATGGCCCCGCCTCCGCTCGTGTCTACGCCCCACTGTACTGTCTGATCATAAAAACTCAAATTCGTGTTGTAAGCGGCGACCAGCGGAATCGTAGAATAGACATTATTGTCGCGATTAAACACTAGCTTGTTTCTTCCGTTCACCGCTAGGGTGTCAAAACTGTTGGTCTTACCTTGGCACTGCGCATAATCTGGTGGACAAAAATAAGCGCCATTAATTCCCGCAAATCCACCGCTTTTGGCGATATGTTCAGCTAGTGATCTTGCCTCGCAGTTGCCTACACACTGCGGATCATCAAGTGTCTCAATAATTGCTCTGGCGCCTGGCGCCACCACCGCCGACACGACAAATTCCCCTCGATTACTTGCCACCTTCTGCCTCGTGTATCCGCTCCCTGGCAAAGTATTATTCGCGGGTGCATTGACTGGCACAACAACTTTTGGCACATTTGCGACGACAACTTTCTCGATTTCCATGCTAACTTTCTTTATTTGTTCATTAGCCTCCCTCCATTTCCTCTCCCCCAGTAACCGCAAAAACTTGGCCAACTCCTTGTCTACCGTACTGACTTTCCCAGTCGTTATCACCAAGTCAGCTCTATCCTCAAACAACGCTGCACCCGCTCTGTAAGTTTTTGTCATGTTCTCTATTTCTGCACTGAGACTCGCATTTTTTACTACCTGATCATCTGCCTTCAGCTTCTCGAATTCCTCTGCACAGTGTGACAACTTCGTGATCACCGCATTGCTTTCCCCAACTTCAGCAATCAGAATTTTCTTAGCACTCACTCCCTCCCACCAACTCCACCCTAGCCCACCTATGATCGCCACCACATAAACGCCAATGAGCATTCGCCACGGGAAAGATAGATACAACTGCATAAACCAGAATTTCCATTTATTCATTGCTATAATCGTACCATGGATAAATTTAGTGCACTTTGGCTCTCCCACAGTAGTATTAGTACTTTCAAGTCATGCCCCAGGGCCTATTACCTAGCCAATATCTATCGTGATCCGCGCAATCATCACAAACTCTCCCTCATTTCTCCCCCGCTTGCTCTGGGAGCTGCCGTCCACAGTGTGCTCGAATCACTTTCCCGTCTCCCCACAAATGTTCGCTTCCAAGAATCGCTGATTGACAAATTCGAATTAGCTTGGTCTCACGTGACTGGTATCCAAGGAGGCTTTGACAGTCCCGAAACTGAGGCTCACTACAAAAATCGAGGGGCCGACATGTTACGCCGGATCATGGCTCATCCTGGGCCTCTTCTCAACAAAGCCGTAAAAATCAAAGCTGATTTACCCTATTACTGGCTTTCCGAGCCTGATAATCTTATTCTTTGTGGCAAAATTGACTGGCTCGAATACCTGCCTGCCGGCAAGGCAGGTCTAGAGGGAGAAGACGCGGTCCACATTATTGATTTCAAAACCGGGGTAGGGGAGGAAAAAATCGAGAGCCTCCAGCTCCCTATTTACCATTTACTTGCCCACAACTGTCAAACCAGGCCAGTCGCCAAAGCCAGTTACTGGTACATCGCTCGTGATGAAGTGCCGCTCAGCAAACCTCTCCCCGACCTAGATAGCTCGACCTCCTGCTTGATCAAAATTGGCAAACAGATTAAGCTCGCCAAAAGCTTACATCGCTTCAAATGCCCCAAAGGTAGCGGGGGATGCAACGTTTGTACTCCCTACGAAAAAATTCTTGCCAAAGAGGCCACTTTCGTCGGGGTAAGCAACTACGGCGCTGACGTCTACACAACAGGTAAGTCTGTGCAGGCACCAAATAGTGAGATACTATAGCCCCATGCCACTTCCCCCCTTTGTCACTTTTCGTGACGTAGATCTTTGGGAAAAATACATTTCTGCCAAACTCGCTCCCTTCGAAGCCGATATTCCCAGTTATCTCAAATACTGGTACATCGAGTCGCGCGAAAACTCGACTGCTTATCCCTCACAGGGTCTACTCACCACCCCGTACGACTTCCTCCTCACTTCTCGCAAAGCGATGTTGCCGATACAATCCATGCTTAAAATATTGCGTACACGTCAATATTTTCTCGAGCTATTTAATCATCCAGAACGAATAGCCTATCTACAAGCCGTAGCCAAAGAACCCTGGGCTCCACCTCCCGCCATTTCTAGTCCCGTCATGGAACAAGCACTAGAACAGGGCAGGGCACTCTCCATCGAAGATCTAGGTATTAGTGTAGTCGGCTCTCAAAATCACCGCGTTTCTCGCAAAGATCGTTTCGTCCAAGGCCCCTTCGTCAAGCTAGGTCGCTACGCCCGTTCCCTTTTGGTTGGTTCGGCCATGCCAGACATTTATGGGAGCGTTTATGCACTTTCCACTATGGCTCAATGTCACTGCCTAACTAGCGTACCTCGTAACGGTCACTTAAGCGACATCAAACGCCAACAAGTTTTGCTTAAAGAAGTCTGGAACGCCCTTTCCGAAAGCGAAGTTTTACTCGGTCGGTCCGCCTCCGATCGCACTTTCCTTCTAAAATCATGGCGACGTAACATCATGGGAGTGCTCGAAGGTGATCCCGACAAAGCCCTTAAACGTGCGAGTGCGCTCTATGAGAGTGGCATTCGAACTTTTCGTATTTACTCTCCCGAACCAGGGATCAACGTTCTACGTAGTCTCAAAAAACTGCGTAAAAACTTAGGATCACAGATAGAGATCTTTGTCGGTCAAGTTGTCGATGTTCTCCAAGCTCAGCAACTCGAGGACTCTGGAGCTGACGGGCTCTACATCGGGATTGGTGGGGGTGGACGCTGCATCACGGGGGTTCGTAGCGGTTCTGTCATCGATTGGCCCATGCTCCTTTGGGCTTTGCGTGGTCAAATTCATATCCCCGTTATAGTCGAGGGCGGTGCTAGTGACCATATTGCCACCACCCTTGCTCTCGGCGCCACCGGGATCGGAGTTTCACGGGTAGCAGGAGGTGGCACTATCGAGTCACCAGGAGGCATGCTCTATTGTCTAGATGAAGCAGGCAGGTACTTTAAGCCTTACGGGGGCGAAGCATCTCCTCGCACCAAATATCTGGACGACAAAATGCTTCCTTTTGGTCTTCCCTCTTTTGTTGAGGGAGAGACTAGATCTGCCTACATGGATCATTTACCCTATGGTGCTCCCACCATTCCTTTTCACTTGTTCTCTCTCACCGAAGACATCATTCTCTCTCTTGTTTTTCGCGGAGTTACTAACCTCGCCGACTTCCAGGCCATTACTCCCTCGCCCCTTCGGCTCAAGACCGAGCAGGGTCGCCAGTTGCAAAACACCCACTAGTTCGTGGTAAAATTACCTATGCCGCGACTCACTAAATACATTTTTGTTTCTGGGGGAGTTTTGTCGTCGTTGGGCAAGGGTATTACCACTGCCAGCCTCGGTCTTCTTCTTCAGGCCAAAGGTTATCGAGTCACGATCGTCAAATGTGAGAACTATTTGAACATTGATTCTGGACTGATTAACCCCATCGAACACGGTGATGCTTTTCTTTGTGAGGATGGTACAGAAACCGACATGGACCTCGGGAATTACGAACGTTTTCTTGGCAAAAACTTGGGAGTGCACAACTTCATTACCATGGGCCAAATCTATAAGGCAGTCATCGATCGCGAGCGCGATAATGGTTACGGCGGAGAAGATATCGAGGCCATTCCCCACGTCACCAACGAGATCATTCGTCGTATCAAAGATGCATCCACCAAAGATCAGGCCGAGATCTGTCTGGTCGAGCTAGGTGGTACTGCCGGAGAGTATCAAAACGTCTTGTACTACGAAGCCAGTCGGATAATGAAATTGACAGGCGGAGATACCGTTGTCCACGTTCATGTTTCCTATTTACCCACCCCAAGCCACATCGGTGAACCCAAAACCAAACCCACCCAACTCTCCGTCAAACAACTCAACAGTATGTCCATTCAGCCAGATTTTTTGGTTGCTCGCTCCGAGACTGCTCTCGATAAGCGGCGACTTGATAGATTGGCACTGTTTTGCAACGTTCGGGTTGACGACATTATTTTAAATCCAGATCAAAAGAGTATTTATCAAGTACCACTCTCCTTTCATGAGCAAGTTTTTGACGCCAAAATTTTGGCCAAACTGGGACTACCTGATCATGCCTCAGATTTGGCGGCCTGGGAACGCTTAGTCTCCC
>JAZDDW010000050.1:0-16734 GCA_043809365.1 bacterium | reverse complement strand
GGAAAGATGGCTTGAAAGCGACGATCTCGACCTTGCTTGGCTGAACCTCCGGCGGAATCTCCCTCAACGATGTAGATTTCGCAAAGTGCGGGATCTTTTTCCTGGCAGTCGGCGAGTTTGCCGGGTAAAGTAGTCCCCTCGAGTACGCCTTTTCTAACTACGGCATCCCGTGCGGCGCGCGCGGCGATTCTAGCTCGGGCAGCCAGTTCGGCTTTTTCGAGCATTTTTTTGGCTTCACTGGGGTGTTCTTCAAGGTAAACTTCGAGTTGTTCTTTGACCACGGCGTAGACTGCAGATTGAGCTTCCATATTGTTGAGCTTGGATTTGGTTTGAGATTGAAATTGGATGTCACTACTGCTCATTTTAATAAAGACCACAGCTGTAAGGCCTTCTTTAAGATCATCACCAGAGAGTTCAATTTTGTTTTTGCTTTCTCCCATTTTTTTGGTCATGTAATCTTTGATGACTTTGGTGAGGGCAGTGCGGAAACCAGTTAGATGGGTACCCCCATCGTAGGTACGGATAACGTTGGCAAAAGTGAGGATATTCTCACTGAATGAGTCGTTGTATTGGAAGGCCACTTCGACACCTATTTTGAGATTATTTTCGGTGTAGGAACCATTCATATAAACAACATCGTGAAGAGGTTTTTTGTGAGTATTGAGGTGGTCAACGAGTGATTTTATGCCGCTTTCGAAGTAGAAATTGGTGGATTCTCCGGTTCGATCGTCAGTTAAATGAAGATAAAGTTTGGGGACTAGATAGGCGCGTTCACGAATTCGAGTTTTGATGGCTTTGAACTCAAACTCGGTGGTTTTCTTAAAGATGACGGGATCGGGAGTAAAGGAGGTGTAAGTACCACTCTCATCAGAGAGGAGGTGAGCATGAGAATTACCCAGAATAGCTTTAACATCGCTCTCGGAAATAACTTTAACTGGATAATTGGGAGCGCCAATTTTGTATTCTTGGGTATAGTATTTATTTTCTCGTTTGACGATAACTCGCATGTGGGAAGAGAGGGCATTGACGGCAGAAGCGCCGACTCCGTGTAGTCCACCTGAGGCTTGGTAGGCGGTTTCTTCGAATTTGCCACCAGCGTGAAGTTTGGTCATCGCTATCTCTAGGGCGGAGACGCCTGATGGGTGCAGGTCGGTAGGAATCCCGCGGCCATCATCAGAGATCGTGGCATAGCCGTTTTTTTCAAGCGTGATATAGACATTGTGACAGTATCCGGCGATAGCTTCGTCAACGGAGTTGTCGATGATTTCTTTGAGGAGTTCTTGGATGCCACGCTCGTCAGTTGAGCCGATATACATACCTGGGCGCTTGCGAACAGGTTCCAAACCTTCGAGAACCTTGATGTCACTAGCGTTGTAAGTAGATTTTGGCATACAGAACATTCTAGCAGAGTTAGACTATGTGGGGAAGACCAAGGAGGAAGGATTCGCGGACCAGGCTGACGCTGCAGTTGGAGAGGAGTTGGGAGTGTGCGGTAAGAGCCAATTTCGCAATTTTGCCCAGAGTAGAGAGTTGAGAGGGGGAGAGAAAGCGAGCATGAAGTTGAGTACGAAGGGCGATCTCAAGCGATGCAAACCAAGCGAGAGCGGTGGCGCGATCCATTTTGCCGAGCCCAGCGAGACGATCACCTGCGGAGAGAGACATGATGGATTTGAGATCGGAGAGCAAATTTTCCGAATTGGGCAAATTTGCCGAATTGGGCAAATTGATAATGGCGCAACGAGAACGGATGGTGGGAAGGAGTGTCTGGGCAGAATGACACGTCAAGTAAATAGTGGTATTGAGAGGTGGTTCTTCGAGCACTTTTAGGATGGCATTTTGGGCAGGTAGGGTGAGTAAGTTGGCTTCTTCGATCCAAATAATGCGCGATAGGCGAGCAACGGTTCCCAGAGAGGCAAGTAGATCATGAACTTGTTTAATGGTGAGAAAAGTGGAATTTGTAAAAAGATGAAGCAGTTCGTGGTGAGATGTCAGGAGAGAGCGAAGAAATGTCTCTCGAGCTTCTCGGGTGCTTCCGGCAAGAATGTTGGCGTGCATATGTGTAGTATATGCTAATATTGAGATATGCAAGATCTTGCCCTCATCCTGAAAAAGGATGGTCTTTTGTCGGAGGTAGAGTATGAACGGCTGTTGCAGGAATCGTATTCGACTGGGGTAAGTTTGGATGAATTGGTCGAGCATTCGGGGGCGATAGACCCAGTGAATCTAGTGAAAGCCAAAGCCAAAGTTTACAATATCCCCTTTGTGGCTCTAACAGATTTAGCTTCCGCACCGGAAGCTCTGGCTATGATTCCGGAATCGGTAGCAGAATACTACAAGTCACTCCCCTTTCAGTTTGACCCAAAGAATCAGCAGTTGTCGGTGGCGATGGCCAATCCACTGGATTTGCAAGCCATTGGATTTTTGGAGGCGAAAGCTGGCGCAAAAATCTTGCCTTCCATGGCTGTTGAAAGGGAGTTAGTTGAAGAGATCCCGAGAAGATATTCGCAAGGGTTGTCGGCTGAGGTTTCGCAAGTATTGAAGGAATCGACGGATACAGATTTAAGTCGAAAGATATTTGATGTTCAAAAAATCGGAGAGGTGATTAGGGAGGCGCCAATTGCTAAGATAGTGGCAACAATCCTGGATTTTGCGGTCAAAGCGCGTGCATCGGACGTGCATATTGAACCACTTGAGGAACACACGCGGGTGCGTTACCGGATAGATGGAATACTCATGGAGAAATTAGTCTTACCCAAGAAAGTGCATGAGGCGGTGATTTCGCGCATCAAGATTTTGGCAGAACTAAAGATTGATGAGCGACGGTTACCGCAAGATGGACGTTTTACTTTCCGGTCAGGGGATCAGGAGGTTGATTTGCGGGTTTCGTCGCTCCCAACGGTAGATGGGGAGAAAATTGTGATGAGGCTCTTACGGAAAACTTCGAATGTACCAACATTGGGTGAGCTGGGTATCAGAGGTATGGCCCTCAAAAATATTGAGGATTCAATCAAGGTACCCCATGGGATTGTACTCATTACTGGTCCTACTGGATCGGGGAAGACAACAACACTATATTCGGTGTTGCATATTTTGAACACACCGAAGGTGAATATTGTGACACTCGAGGATCCTGTGGAGTACCAAATTGATGGAGTGAATCAAGTGCAGATAAATCCTAAAGCTGGGCTGACTTTTGCGACAGGACTACGTTCATTCTTGCGACAGGATCCCAACATCATTATGGTGGGAGAAATTCGGGATAATGAAACGGCCGATTTGGCCATTCAGGCTTCACTGACTGGTCACTTGGTATTTTCGACGCTACATACCAATTCGGCATCAGGTGCTTTACCGCGACTACTAGATATGCAAGCCGAGCCATTCCTTTTAGCATCCAGTATGACCTGTGTAGCGGCCCAACGAGTGGTGCGGAAGATTTGTGAGAATTGTCGCGAAGCCTATACTCCACCTGCTCCTGTGCTAGAGGAAATTAAGCATGTTTTGGGCCCGATGTATGAAGCATATGTAACTAAATTGGGGGGGAAGCCGGTAACCTTGTCGAGAGGAAGAAAATGCGAAGCGTGTGGAGAAACCGGATATCGAGGACGAATGGGAATTTTTGAAGTTTTGAAAGTGACAGAAAAAATTGGGAAGCTGATCTTAGAAAGGGCTCCAGCAATCCAAATAGAACAGGCGGCGGTACTTGACGGGATGGTGCTTATGGAACAAGATGGTTATTTGAAGGCACTTGATGGGATGACCTCGCTCGAAGAAGTTATGAGAGTAGCGAGGACATAAAGGAGTATTATGGAGATCCAAAAATTATTACAAATGTGTGTACAGTATCAAGCTTCGGACATCCATTTACTGGTGGGAGTCCCACCGATGTTACGCATCCACGGTAGATTGGTGGTAGTACCAGAAACATTGGCGATGACCCCGGCACAAGTTGAGGAATTAATTACTCCCCTACTATCTACCGAACAGCGAGAATTAGTAAAGATAGATCGCGAACTAGACTTTTCTTATGCCCTGCCTGCGCAGGCAGGTTTCTCGTCTGGCGCCAGATTTCGGGCGAATGTGTATTTTGAAAAAGGGAATATGGCGGCAGTCCTCCGATTTATCCCATCACAAATACGTACTCTCGAGGATTTACATCTTCCCCCCATCATCGGTGAGCTGACCAAGATGAAACAAGGATTGGTGCTTGTGACTGGGCCCACGGGTCACGGTAAGTCGACAACTTTGGCGGCGATGATTGAGCGGATTAACCGGGAACGAGGAGAACACATCGTGACGATTGAGGATCCAATTGAGTATGTATATCAACCACAGAAAAGTATAATCTCTCAACGGGAAATCCATGCCGATACCCATTCGTGGGGAGTAGCCTTGAAAAGTGTCTTACGCGAAGATCCCAATGTAGTGTTGATTGGGGAGATGCGGGATTATGAAACGATTGAAGCGGCACTCACTATTGCCGAAACTGGTCATTTGGTCCTGACTACACTACACACCAACTCGGCGCCCCAAACAATTGACCGGATTGTGGATGTATTCCCGGAGAAAGAGCAAGCCCAAATTAGAGGGCAGTTGTCCATGTCGCTTGAAGCTATTGTGTCGCAACGACTCATCCCATCGGAAGATGGAACACGAACTGCGGTGTGTGAAATCTTGATCGCTAATTCGGCGGTGAGGTCTTTGATTCGAGATGGGAAAACCCACATGTTGACGAATGTGATGCAGACCTCGGCCGAGAGCGGGATGCGAACTCTAGAGATGGCACTAGCCGAGAGTTATAAAGCCAAAAAAATTAGTCTGATGATTGCGCGTGAGTACGCGCTCAACCTGGACGAACTAAACCGACTGGTTGGTAAAGGATAATTATGTTGCGATACCGCTTTAGGGCGCGAGACAAAAATGGGGGTCTGCGTAAAGGTATTGTGGAGGCACAGAGTGAGAACTCGGCGGTGGCTGTATTGAGAGAGCAAGGACTTGTCATTACCGAACTCCACGAACTTTCGGTCGGGAAGTCACTATTTGCCTGGGGCCAAAAAGTAAAGTTTGACGATATCGTTAATTTTACCCGTCAACTTTCGACGATGATTGGAGCGGGATTACCCTTGACCGATGCTTTGTCGATTTTGCAGTTGCAAGTACCACCGGCGCTCCAGAGTAAGGTGGCGGATATTTTGCGCAGCATTGAAGGGGGATCCAGTTTTGGAGATGCACTTGCTCCTCACAGTGATACTTTTTCGAGAGTTTATATTGCTTTGGTGCGGGCAGGTGAGGCAGCGGGAGTATTAGATACAATCTTGATTCGCCTGGCAGATAATTTGGAGAAACAACGCGAATTTCATGAGAAAACCAAGGGAGCTATGATCTACCCCGTAATTGTCGTGATTGGGATGGGGGTTGTAACGTTTGTGATGATGGTTTTTGTCTTACCCAAATTGACCCTAATGTATAAGGATTTTGATATTACTTTGCCACTGATGACAAGGGTGCTTATCGGGATGTCGAATTTTGCGAGTAAGTTTTGGTACGTGATAATTCTGTTGGTGTGGGGGGGGATATACGGGTTAAAAACTTGGCGTAATACGAAAATGGGAGCTTTACGGGCTGATATGATGGTTTTGAAGTTACCGATTTTTGGCAAGATCAAGTCAATGGTACTAATGGCGGAGTTTAACCGAACACTGGCCCTCTTGGCTACAGCAGGGGTCTCATTAGTTGAGGCGCTGGCGATTGTGACAGAGGCAGCTGATAGTGAGGTGTTGAAACAAGCATTGATCGAGGTAAAAAAGGATGTAGAGAAAGGGAACCCCCTGGCAACCTCTTTGGCACGGCACCCAGTATTTCCGATGCTTGTCTCACAGATGGCCTTGGTGGGAGAACAAACCGGAAAGTTGGACGAGATTTTGAACCGAGTAGCGGGGTATTTTGAAAATGAATCGGAGCACGCAATCAAAAATCTTTCGACGGCGATGGAGCCAATTATCATGCTTGTGCTCGGAGCGGGAGTCGGATTCCTGGTGATTGCGATCATTGTGCCAATCTACAGTTTGACAAGTGCGTTTTAATATGATGTTATTGGACTAGTTATTAATAATGTAAGGAGAACATATGTTGAAGAAACTAGGTTTTACGATGATCGAGTTGCTCATCGTTATCGCCGTGTTGGGTATTTTGGCGGTAGCTGTGCTATCGGCAATCAACCCGATCGAGCTCATTAATCGAGGTCGTGATACAGGGTCAAAATCGGATGTCGAGCAAGTTGCCTCGGCAGTCGACCGCTACTACACGGCGAAGGGTTATTTCCCTTGGGTAGCTAGTGCAGCTGTAACACCTATTTCAACTGCTTCAACGGCTGTTCCTTCGGGATTTGTCCCACTGACTAGTGCTGGTACGCTTGTGGGAACAGGAGCGGGTGTTGCAATGCTGACCCAGTTGTCTACGGGTGGATTGGCAGAGCTGAAAGCTTCGTTTATTACTCGGATTACGGCGACTGGTTATAGAACATTAAAAGTTTATAATAATGGGTCGGCTGGAGCGAGTACATATTTGTGTTTTATCCCTCAATCAGTGGCTACACGGGAAGAGGCGTGGAATAGGTGCAATACTACTTTGCCGGGGGATTTTCCGGCGTTGGCGTGTCCAGCTGATGCGACTTGTACTACAGCAGCAACAGCTGATGCTGCTACGGGTTGTCACATTTGTCTACCATAGTTAGTTAAGGAATATTAGTATAAAATGTGAGGATGATGTATATCATCCTCACATTTTTTTTGGGTGCAGCAGTTGGCAGTTTTATCAACGTTTTAATTGATCGGACGGTGCATGGGGAAGATTGGGTAAGAGGTAGGTCCCACTGTGATTACTGCAAAAAAAAACTAGCTTGGTACGACATGATTCCAATTATGAGTTATCTACTTTACCGTGGAAAGAGTCGGTGTTGCAGGGTTAAACTATCATATCGTTACCCAATTGTGGAGACAATGGTGGGACTCTTGTTTGGGTGGTGGCTCATGGTTGGATTTTGGTTTTTCCAACTCGCTAGTGCCCCTCTTGTGGTCATTCAGCCGGCGTTTTGGTTGTTAACCGGCATTACGATCATCATTCTCATTTTAACTGATTTGTTTTATGGGGTGGTACTTTTACCAATCGTGTGGTTGGGGGTCTCAATGACCCTTATTTATCGTTTAGTCCTCTGGCATTTTGAAGCTTACAGGACAGTCGATTTGATGACTTCTTTGATAGTAGCTCTTATTGCTTTTGGATTGTTCTGGTCTTTGTATAAATTGACAAAAGGAAGGGGGATGGCGGACGGGGATATGTATGTGGCAGCCTATGTGGGGTTATTGACCGGTTGGCCACGTGGAGCGCTGGCGTTAGGTCTAAGTTTTGTATTGGGGGCGATTGTGGGAGTGAGTTTAATGGTGTTCCGCTTGCGCAGTCGCAATGATACCCTCCCCTTTGTACCTTTCATGATGGTAGCAATGTTGATAGTGTTGGTGTGGGGAGAACGGCTTATTGGTTTCTTAGGTTAATGGCGGTTTCAAAATGGAGCGTGGGACTTTCGCGAGTACTAGTGGAGAGTGATTTTTTGAGATCAAAGGAAACAGAAATGAGGTTAGGACTGACGGAGTTGGGTTCACAGGTTAGTTTGAAGGTAGAGATGGTGAGGCCGCTAGGGATCAGACTCGCGGAATTGGAAGCGAGAGAGTTGCCAGTTAAACTGATGGAGGTAAGCCCACCATCGGGGTTGATGAGGAGAAGACTGGAATCAGGATTGCATGCGACTAGAGATTTGGCATTGCGAATGAGAGTTTGGAGTTGATCAATGGTGTAGTTTCCAGCTTGCTTGACTTGCGTAATAGTACGAATGCGGTTACTACTGACGATGCTCATCAGGAGAACAGAGCTAATGGCGAGCGTGAGGAGACCCATGAGTCCAATAACCACGGTTAGTTCGATAAGAGAAAATCCTCTTTTTAGTTCCATTGGGTGAGCTCCAGTTCGAGGGTACTTTGACGTATAGTCTTTTCCTGCCAAGAAACTTTGATGGAAATTTTGACAGTACCAGAGGCTACCAGGGAATTGTCGAGAATCAAGTGACGCTGGAAACGCGTGTCGGGAATGTAATCTTCGGGGTTACACTCCCCTGGGCTGGGTAGACTGTAAAAGTCGGTAGGTAAGATATTAAGACAATAAATGCCTGCAGATGAGGCGGTGATCGTGGCCCAGCCGAGTCGGTTGCGTTGTGATCTGATCCAGTCACCGGCTTGGGAGGCATATTTAGTGGCTTCGGTAGAATTTTTGGCGTAAGTACTTTGCAGTTCTGAACGGGTAGCGAGTGATAAAGCGGCAATCACTGCCACAGAAATGAGGCCAGCGGCGACGACTGTTTCAACAATAGATTGGCCGTTTAATTTGATCATGGCTGGATCCCTAGGTATTCGATGGTTCCAGGAGTCTTAATTTGAAGGCGATGAGCAAGGCTAGAGCTGGAAACGAAGTCGAGGTTGAGCAGGTTTTCCCCCCCCAAATCTACTCCTCCGCTTAAGGGTTTAAATATAAGGGTGGACGAGGTGGTAAAAGTGATGCCAGGAATGGCGATGGTAGTCTCGTCGTCATTATTGTTTTGACAAAGTCCTTGAATTATAAGCAGATTAGAGGCGGTAGTGATGGTAATTTTTTGACCGAGGTAGGGTCCGAGACATTTGGTGTCATCTCGTTTACCCACATTGGCAATTTTTTGATTTTCTTGGAGAATAGACATGATTTGTTCGGTGGCGGCTTGACCTATTTGGCGAGTTTGGGCTTTGCGATAACTGGTGAGGCCAAAACCAACTAGGATAGCAGTCAGGCTAATGACAACCATAAGCTCGATAAGAGTGTAGGCTGGTTTCATGGATTCTCGACTTTATAATTGTTGCCCGTGGTACACCCCGTGACTGGAGTAGCGGGGACAATTTCGAGAGTAGCACAGAGTGAGTAAGTGTTGTTGGGGATATTGGGGGAATAGTAATAAGTTCCAGTTTTGGGATCGGCAGGTAGAATGGTGAGATAGTTTGGAGCAATGCCTACTGGCACATGTGAACCGTTGGCATTGGGATAGACACCGTTTTCCGAGCGATAAGTTTCGAGGGCTTGGCGGATTTCCATAAGATCAGATTTCCTTCGAGCGTCACGAGCTTGTTTGTGGGCAATTGAGTAGCTCACGGTACCGATCGCAAGCATGATACCAATGATGGCAATGACGACTAAAAGTTCGATAAGACTAAAAGCCTTTTTCATAGTTATTCCTCGTTATTCCTCGCAAACAACATAATCTTTTTGAGAGTCTTTAGCAGGATATCCAGTGGGTGGAACATATGAACTGTATGTGGAGGGACAACGAGCTTGAGAGGTGGCGATGTCAGAGTCGGAGGTATCCTCTAGTTTGGTGAGGAGAAGATAATTTGCTCCGGATGAGTTGTAACCATAATTGACGGGAGAAGTGGGGGCAGTTGAGGGGTCTTGGGGAAGGACGGTAAGATAGGTAGGAGTGATCGTGGTAATTGCGAGTGGGAAGGATTGGGAATCGTTGTAATACAGATGGAGAGCTTGTTGGATGGTGACGAGATCTTGTTTCCTCCGGCTGTCGCGTGCACGAGTCCTTGCTCCTTGAAGGTTGGTAGCTACTAGGGTAGTTAAGATACCAATGAGGGCAATGACGATTATAAGTTCGATAAGGGTAAATCCCCTTTTAATTAGCATTGGTTTAGTATGGCGAATTTGACGGATGACGTCAAGTCTGATTTGATAGAGTTATGGTTAGACAGATCGGAGCGGGTCAAGTGGGACTAATGTTGCTGGTGATTATGAGCGTGGTGATTGCACTGGTGATGTCGGTGGCTTCGCGGAGCTTATCAGATACAATGCTTTCTCGGCAAGAGAAAGAAAGCAGTGCGGCTTTTGAGGTGGCCGAGACGGGAATTGAACAAGCACTGAATAGACTTCGCCAAGGTTCCCTGCCTGCTCCTACCCAATTTTTTGACTCTACAGGTCTTGTGACAGGTAATTACGCAGTCAACAACCTGACTACTTACTCGTTGTATGTGAAAGAATTGGAGACGGCTCAATTGGATTTGACGGGTTTTGGAGGGGGGAATTTGACGGTCAAATGGACGAAGAAAAATGATGTGAGTGAAGATAAAACAACGTGCAGTGAAGGGAGTGGAACCATGTCAGCTGCCCTAGAGATTAGTGCGATTAAATCTGGAACTAACGTCATTGAGCGTAGTTATTATAACCCATTCGACTGTAATATTTCGGGAAATAATTTTGCAAGTAGTTTGACAGGAGGAGACTATGTATCCTCGATAAATTACGTAGTACCGGCAAACACCACATCTTTGCGACTGCGCCCAATTTATTTGGGAGCGACCATATCGGTGATGGGAGCATTAACGGCTGACCAGATGTATATAATCCAAGCGAGTGGGAGTGGAGGAGATGCGCAAAAAGAGATCCAGGTAAAACGGGGATTGGATGCACCAGCTTCCGTGTTTGATTTTGCACTATTTTCTGGTACAACAATTGTAAAATAATGGTATATTGGTAGTTATGCCTGCCTATTTCGGACTTGATATTGGTGCATCTAGTCTTAAAGTTTGTCAAGTTAGTTTGATGGGAACCAATGGTTTTACGGTTGAGGCAGTGGGACTAACAGTAAATCCGGCCGGATCCATCGATTTTACTGACCGAGTGGTGCAAGACAAGTTAAAACCAGCGATTAAACAACTAATTTCTGAAGCCAAGATTAACGAAAAAAGGGTGGTAGTGTCGGTGTCGGAGAGCAAAGTTTATAGTCGGATCTTGTCACTCCCTTCTATGTCGGAGACAGAACTGGCGGCAGCAATTAAGTGGGAGGCAGAACAATTTGTGCCGATCCCAGTATCTGAAGTGGAAATGGATTTTTCCGTCGTTCAACCGAGCATTCCGGGTTCAAGTGAGAAAAAAATGCTGGTTTACCTGGTGGCCGCTCCCAAGAAGTACTTGCAGGGGCTTGTAGATACCCTGACTGGAGCTGGACTCGAACCAATAGCCGTAGAGAGCGAGATGGTGGCGGTGGCGCGAGCCCTTACTTTTGGTCAAGGTCAAGCGACGACATTGTTCGCCCATTTTGGGGCGATGTCGACTGTCTTGGCGATAGTTGACGGTGCGAATTTAACTTTTTCTTATGTGGTGGAGTCGGGGGGGGTAGCGATGACCCGCGCTTTGACTCAATCACTGTCTCTTCCTTTGCCCCAAGCAGAGGAATACAAGCGCACATATGGACTCAAGGATAACCAACTAGAGGGAAAAGTAAAGGAAGGACTGCTGATTGTTCTTAATAGCGTGGTTGCAGAAATGCGCAAGGCGATGGAGTATCACTTATCAACCAAAAAAACTCCCATTGAGCGAATCGTGTTGTCTGGAGGAGGAGCATATTTGCCAGAATTTTCGGTTCATTTAACAAAAATTTTTCAAGGGATAGAGGTGGCTGTAGGTGATCCTTTTGTAGGGGGAAAGCCAGGGCGAGGAGTAATTATTCCTCCTGAAAAAGCGGTGTATTGTGTGGCAGTGGGACTCGCGGAGCGAGTGTTTTAATATGGTCGATATTCGCATTAATTTACTTAAAAATCGTGCGACTCTAAGCGAGGGTGAGTATCGAAAAGAACGAGAGGCATTGCGCAAAGCGGTATATGGACTGGTGGTAGTTGTCGTAGTAGTTATGGCATTATCGCTTTGGAATTTGGTGCTGACAGCTCGACTCAAAAACATAGAGGCAGAGATTACCGAATCTTCACAAGCAATGCAGGGGCTAGTGCAGGCTAGTGCCAGTCAAATATATTTGAAAAGCCGGTTAAAGCTGATCACAAGTTTTTTGAATGAACGGTCACTGATGCGAGAGTCACTCCAGAAGGTGTTATCCAATGATACTCCTGGAACCCATATTTCTAAAACCACCTTTGTAGGAGAGAATATCTTACGGATTCAAGTGAGCGCTGACAACTCAACAGCTGTGACTGAAGTACTGAAGTATTACCAAGAGAATAATGCGTATTTTATCCAAGTAGTAAGTCAGGGTATAAGTCGAACCAAAGATGGTAATTATCAGCTGTCATTGGACTTGATGATACCTAGAGGAGAGAGCTGATGTGGTTCAATAAGCACCGGACATTGGCAGTAGCAGGATTGCTGGGAATAATGGCGATGGCCCTTATATTTCTGGGAGTAATTCCGATTTACCAGAGTACTAACAAGATGTTAGTAAAAATTCAGACTAAAACCAAGGAACGTGAAGAACTAACTGATCGAGTAGCAATATTATCGCGACTGGACCCTAATGTGTTGGGTGAGCGGGTGCGTGTGCTTGACAGCGCGCTACCACCTAAAAAAGATGTCTTGATGTATCTGGCTTCGATTAATGGACTGTCAAATGAACTGGGTCTTTCATTTGGGGGTATTAGTCTTTCCCCGGGTGAGCTGACGGAGGCAACTGGGGCAGCTAAGAAAAAAATTAGTGAAGTGGGTGGTCTACAAAGTTTGGAAACCGAGATTATGATCAAGGGGGGAAAAGATAATGTTTACGCTTTTTTACGCACAATTGAAGAAGTTTTGCCACTAATGCAGATTAAGGATATTGCCGTGACAATTAGCGAAGAAGATCAATATACTCTCTCCTTAACTCTGGGAATGCTTTGGGCGGAGGCTAACACAGCTCTAGTAAAGGGACCAGTGAGTATCTTTGGAGATGAAGAGGAAAAATATTTCCAACAACTATCGCAATATCGCACATATCCAAGTTTGTCCACGCAGATCGTGCCAGAAAATCAAAGCGAGAAGAGGGATGTTTTTGCTTTACCTATACTTCAACCGTAAGGCCTTCTTCTTTGGCTGGGGCGGGCTCATCGGTGGCTAGGGTAGGTTCGGTGGTGGTCCCCTCGGCCACTTGTTCGACGACTCCTTCTACAGGGTTATTTTCGGAAACAATTGAGACACGAACATGCACACCACGCTGTATTGCTATGACACGCATGATGGTACGGATGGCTTTGATAACTTTGCCTTCTTTACCAATGATCCGACCGACGTCGGCTGGATTAACGGTGACGATATAATTAGTCGTTCCCTCTAGATCTTCAACGGCAATTTTGACGTCGTCGGGAACGGTGGTGATGTTTTTCAAGATATATTCGAGAATGTCTTGCATAGAGCTCCTTTATTTTGGTAATTTTGTAGATTTGAGAACGAGTTGACGGATGGTATCTGTGGGTCTGGCGCCTTTGGCAACCCAAGAGTCGTAGGCGAGGCGATCAAGGCGAAATTCGTGAGGAGTAGTGAGGGGGTTATAATAACCAAGGCGCGCAATGTGTCGCGTGTTTAACTTGATACGATCTTCAATAACGACCACATGGTACTGTGGCTGGCCCTTTTTACCTATTCGAGTTAATTTGATTTTAAGCATAGGTGGGAGTATATCAGGTTTTGGTGATCATCTCAAGAGTATTTTTGGCAGCATCTTCTTGAGCAGTTTGCTTGCTTTTCCCCTCCCCCTTGGCATAACTAGTATCACCGATCTCTACTTGCATCACGAATTGTTTATCGTGATCGGGACCAGATTCGGAGATGAGGGTATATAGGGGCGTTGCTTTGTAGCGAGACTGAGCAATTTCCTGCAGGAGAGATTTGTTATCTTTGTAGGTTTCTGATTGAAGGACAGCCTTGGCTTTTTGGAGTAAATGTTTTTCGAGAATGCTTACACAGGTAGCATAACCCTGATCTAGATAGATGGCACCGAGGAAGGCTTCAAAAGTGTCGGCCAAGATAGAACGGTTCTCTCGTCCACCGGTCGCCTCTTCACCCTTACTCATGCGAATTAGTTCGGCAAATCCCAAATCTTGCGCAATTTTGGCGAGACTCTCGGTACGAACAAGGGCAGCGCGCACATTAGTGAGCATCCCTTCCTGAAAATCGGGATAGGAGGAAAAGAGAAAGTGGCTGGTAGCTAGCTCTAATACTGCGTCTCCTAGATATTCTAAGCGTTCATTGGACTGGTCAAACTCCTTGGATTCGTTGAGATAGGAGCGATGAACAAAAGCATTTTGAACCAAGTGCACATCTTTGATTTTAAGGCCGAGAGTGAGGGTAAGATTGCCTAGAGTAGTAATCATAATTGCTCCTTTTTGATCAGAATAGTCCCCAAAACTCCGTTGATAAAGCTAGGGGTAGATTCGGCTCCATATTTTTTGGCGATCTCAACGGCTTCATCAATTACAACTTTGGGAGGTATGTCACTATTTAATAGTTCGTCGGCGCTAACCCGCAATATTGCTAGATCTATCCGGTTGATTTTGGCTAGAGGCCACTCTGGAGCGGCAGATTCGATGAAGGAGTCAATCGGAGTAGTAAAACCTGGGGTAAAACTATGGGCAAACATTATCGAGACGCGTCTCTCGCGCTTTTTATGTCTTGGGTCAGTAGAAGTTTTCATTTATTGGTTGCAGTTACCGCACACGGTGTGAGATTTTTTCATTTGGTTACAGTTTTTACATTTGACGAGCTTGGGGAGAGTCAGTTTGATGCTCGCGCGGTGTTTGCCTTGGCGGGCTGTGGACCAACGACGTTTGGGTAAGGGTGTCATATGGGGGCTATTCTAACAGCTTCGTGAGTTTGGCGCAATAATTGCTGGTCGTAGATGGAGGCAAAGCGGAGAGAGAAAAATCCGTGTTGGGACTCGCCAAACAACTCGCCGGGTCCACGCTGATTGAGATCAAAAAGGGCGAGTTTTTCACCATTTGTTTCCCTAACAAAATAGGCTAATCGTTTGATAGCTTTGGGGGTATTGGTGCGCGAGAAAAGGAGACAGTGACCTTGTTGCCCTCCCCTCCCTACCCTGCCACGGAGTTGGTGAAGACTAGCTAAACCAAATCTTTCGGCGTCTTCGATGACCATGATATTGGCTCGCGGGATATCGATACCGACTTCGACCATAGAGGTAGCCACGAGTATCTGGGTTTGGCCGTCACGGAAAGCCTGCAGATGTGCAGTTTTTTCAGTTTCTTTCATTTTCCCGTGCATAATATCGATCACCAAATCAGGGAAACGTTGTTTGAGATTAGCTTCGAGTAGTTTAAGGGATTTTTGGGCATTGCCTTCGTCATCCTCGGCTTCTTCAATCAGAGGGACGACATAAAAGACCTGGTTGTGATTTTGCAGAATTTCGCGTTTGAGCCAAGAGAGAGCAGATAAACGTTTACCCTCTTCGACATAGTAGGTTTTGGTAGGTAGGCGCGACGCGGGAAGTTCATCAAGATGCGAGATGTCGAGGTGAGAGAATACGGTCATGGCGAATGTACGAGGAATGGGGGTAGCGGTCATCATAAGGGTGTGGGGAGCAGGATTAAGAGAACTTAAGTATTCTCGCTGTTTCACGCCAAAGCGATGTTGTTCATCGATAATGACGAGACCCACAGAACCAAAGGCATGTTTTGGAGTGAGGAGGGCTTGGGTACCGACCACCAGATCGGCATGGGTATCGCCCTTTTGGTTTGCAGTAATGAGAGAAACTTTAAGGGTTGAACCCATAAAGTCGTGAAAAGATTGAAATAATTGCTCGGCCAAGATTTGGGTGGGAGCCATAACGAGGGTTTGATGCCCACTGGAGTGAGTGGCGAGAGCGGCAGCAGCAGCGACTAAGGTTTTGCCAGAGCCGACTTCACCGGCTAGGAGGCGGTGCATAGCGATAGGTTTGGATAAGTCGGATACAATCTCGTGGATAACTCGAGTTTGAGCACTGGTGGGGGTATAGGGTAAATTGTTGAGCCAGTGCCACAGTGACACGGTGTCACATTTAAGGGGGGTAGTTTTAACTTTGGTTAGTTCACGATTATCGAGTGCTTCTAGCTGGAGAGCGTAGAGTTCATCAAAAGCCAGACGATGTATGGCTTGTTCCAAAGCTGTTTTGGTGGGGGGAAAGTGGATGTGATGAAGGGTGGTGGGGAGATCAAGTAGATTATATTTGTTTTGGATCTCGAGTGAGAGAGGATCAGGGGGATTGTAGACTTGGAGAATCGCACGAATATGTGCGCGGAGGTGACCTGATTTGAGGGTCCCAAGTGAGGTATAGATCGGAACTAGCTCTTCGGTTGGAAGATAAGCTGGTTCAACTTTGGTGAGACTAGGATTCACGATTTGCAGGGTAGGGCCAAAGATGGTGAGTTGGCCACGAACGAGGTAGGTGGTACCGGGGGAGACAGAGCGCGTGATAAAGGGACTATTAAACCAGCGCAGGGTCAGAGTACCGGCAACATCGCGAAAAGTAGAGAGTTGAGTAGTAATGTGAGTCCCGTGTTTGCTGATTGGGCGAGACAGGGTGCCCACGAGGCTCACCCACTCCCCTACCCTGGCAGAGCGCGTCGTACGAGGCAGGTAGGTGCGATAGGTGCGGGGGTAGTAGGTCAAGAGCTCGGCTGGAGTGGTAATGCCGTAGCGTGCCAATGTGTCTACCGTTTTGGCTCCGATGCCAGGAATATCAATAAGATCCATACTATTAATGTACACTAATCACAAATCTTAAATTCTCAAATTCTCAAATTTAATTAACGGGTGAAAAAGGGGGCAAACGACATGGCCAGGAGGGCAAGCGTCGAGATAGCGGTGATCATGACCCAGACTTTGCGTTGACGGCGAGTTAGTGACATA
>JAZDDW010000049.1:0-30904 GCA_043809365.1 bacterium | reverse complement strand
ACCAAAGCCGAGCCCAAAAAACTCAAAATCGCTGAGTTGTAGCTTACACTCGTATCTTTTTCTTTTCGGTTATTAACTTAACGTTCTGCGCCACGATCTTTTGATTCTTACTATCAATCACAATATACCTATCCCCCGGCCTCTCCATCTGGTTAAATTCCTCCCAAAAAGCCTGATCTGCCACCTTCATTAGTCCTGGATCTGTCGCTTGGTCTGTCATCGTCCCCTCATTGTAGCACAGGTTCTGTGTTAAAATTACTCTGGTTAAGGGCCGATAGCTCAGCTGGTTAGAGCGCGAAGCTTATACCTTCGATGTCCTAGGTTCGAATCCTAGTCGGCCCACCTTTATATAACTTCTGCAAGTTTTTTTACAACCAATCCCTCAATTTGTCGAAAATGTTTCAAATTTTCCGTAATCAACACCAAATCCCTCAATATAGCTTGTGCCGCTATTATTGCATCCACCAACCCTATTCCATCAGAATGATGATGTTTTTTTAATATCTCTATAGCCATTTGCCACACTCCTGCGCCCCCTCCATCTAACGTATAATCACTCACTATCTCCTCAACCATCTTAAGTTCTTGTTTATTCCTCACTCCCTGGATTAGCTCTCCATATGTCACATACGAAACAACCGCTCCACGCAAACTCTCTAGTCCTCTAACTTTATCCTCTACTCCTCTCGTTACGTACACCAACAAACAAGTATCAATTAAATATTTTGCCATATCTACTACTCTCTTTTTTTCTCAATTTTTCTACCCACTTTACAGGATCTTTCATATCATTCCTATCCTTCCATATCCCTGCATATTTTTTCATTGTTAGCTTCCTTCTTGCTAACATCTTTTCCTCACCGTCTACATCTATTACACTCCAAGTAGGAACTATTAATGCTTTTATCTTTCCCCATTTTTCTATCGCAAAAACCTCTCCCAATTTACTCACTCTTTCTGTCAGATCGGGTAATTGTAATCTTGTATCGCTTATCGAAATCGTTGTGTAATTCATACACTCTCACTTTAGTACAATTTGTACAATTTGTCAAATTTACAACCTCGCCCGCTTCGCTATCTCCACCTCAAGAATGTTCTTGTCTTTCCCGTATTTGAGTCGCGACAACTTTTTGATCATCTCGGCAAGCTTGGGGTTGGCGAGCTTCCGCTCCGCCTCCAGATCGCGCGTCAGATCCATCGAGAAAGGTGGCATCGGCTCGTTGTCCACAATTGTTTTGACAAATGTGTGGAACCGCTCCACATTGGTCAAATCCGCCTCAGAGAATGTGGGTGAAAATTCGTGTTGAAGGAAGTTGGCATCCTGTACCCCTACCCGGAAAGACATGAGCGTCCCGACGTTGCCAAATACCGCGTTCTTCACCTCTTCCTCAATCTGCCCAATAAACTGGTTCGCCACAATTAGGTTGAGATGATACTTTCTAGCTTCCGACAGAATTGTGGCGAAGTCAGGTGTGGCAAAGTTCTGGAACTCATCCACATACAGGTTAAAGTCTCTTCTCTCTGATTCTGGGATATCCTGTCGACTCATCGCCGCCACTAGGATCTTGGGTACCAACACGAGTCCCAAGAAGGCCGAGTTTTCTTCTCCTATCCTCCCCTTGGCTAAGTTAATCAGGAGAATTTTCCCCTCATCCATCACCTTGCGGAAATCAAACGAAGAATATGACTGGCCGATGATATTGCGCATCATTTTATCCGTGATAAACCTTCCAAACTTAGACACGATATAGTCCAGTACTTCTGACTTGTGAAAGTCCGAGGTCTGGGCAATCTGATCTGTCCAGTACCGCCGCACGATGGGATCAGCCACCTTGGGCAAGAGCTCTTGCACAAACTTTTGGTCAGTCAGTATTCGCACAATCTCGATAAACGTCGCTCCCGGCTCTACCATCACCGTCATCATGGCGTTGCGAATCGCGTGTTCAAATCTCGGTCCAATGATTCCTGTCTTGTGCGGATCATATAGCTTGTACATCAGGTTGATAATCGAGCTTGCCACGAACTGCTTCTCTTCTTCGCTCCGCGCTTCCAAGAGATTGAGCCCCATCGGTCGCTCGGTATCCGAGGGGTCAAAATAAATCACATCCTCCGCCCGCTCCGGTGGGATGTACTCCAAGATCTTCTCTACCGTGTCGTGGGGATCAATGAAACATACTCCCTTTCCGGCTCTAATATCCTGCAAGATCATGTCCATCAAGAGTTCCGACTTACCCGTACCGGTCTTCCCAATAATATACATGTGTCTCGCTCGATCTTTATCGGAAATGTAAATCTTGCGTGACATCCCCCGATACACACTTTTACCCAAATACAGGCCCGTATTGGGGATTTGGGCAGGAGCCGGCGCACTCTTGGCATTCAGCCAATGGATGTGTGGTGTCTCCACTTGTTTGTTGGGGAAGTGAAAAATCGTCGCCAGCTCCTCCGAATTCAGGATCGATTTACCGCGAAACATGGCCTGGTATCGATAAATGAAATCCACCATAAACAGTCGCTTAAGCCAGATATATTGTTTCTTGAACTTGTTATATGGTCCCGCAAACTGAGCGAATGTTCCGGCAAACTGCTTGAGTAATGTTGCCGCTTCGTTCTTGGTCGGCGCGTTCACTACCAATCTTATCGAAACCTCAAATCCGGGTTTCCCCGTCGACCTCTCTACTGCCTCGAGTGATTTGGGATCTACCGAGTAGCTAGCTTTTTCTGGATTGCTCTCATCCTTCTTGCTCTTACTGATATATCCATGTCCCTTATTGCTCCACCCATGCGATGCCGGTGACACAATAATCTGTAACATCGCTCCTTCATTTTCCCGCATCTTAGCCAGGAACGAAGTAATCGAAGATAAGGGGTCGGTCGCCAAATCTCTAAATGATTGAATTGGGTAATATCCTGCACTATTTTTGACAAATGATTGGTGGGCCACTTTCCCCCGTTCATCAAAAATTGGCTTTTCTTCTACGACTTTGATCTCTGCCCCCGGATAAGCTCCGTGGATTTGTTTCTCTACTAGCTCCATTAGTTCGTGGGGTACACAGACGTAAAACCGAATATCTTCTTTCCTTCCCACGATCTCAAACGACACTGCGTGTTCTGATAAAAGGAAGGAGTACCATTCTTCATTTTTGACCGAGTACAACGAGGCAAACATCTGCTCCGCGGCATCAATTTTTATTTCGTTATCTCTGGGGAGCGCTACCTCTAGGGTAACAAACGACAAGCTATATTCTTCCCGATTACGGTTACGAAACCACAACAAGAAAGCGTAAACTAGCGCAAATAACCCCGAAAATCCAATGGCAAAAAACACCAACGCATACGCCAAGTTTGTCATAAAAATTGATAACTGTTCTAATCCCTGCATATGGTTTAATGGTTTAATGGTTTAATGGGTTCTGTTATTTCCGGTATGTCCTGTATTCTCACTTTCCTCCCCAGTCTTGTCAGAACTTTGATTTGCCGGAGCATCCAAGTCACGAGCCATGCAATTGATAATTCTGGCCTAGCTTTCTTGCCAATCTGAATCTGTTGTTGATTAATGGGTAAAACGACTGGCGGCTGAGTAGATTGTGGGCTCTGCACCACTACGGTATCATCGGTGACATCGCTGGTTTTATTTGGCACTCGCCCAAACCGTTTCTCAATTTTCTCCACCCACGACTCAATCTCCAAATTTTCCTCTAGTTTCTTGGGTACCTCTACCACTGGCTCTATTCGCTCACCACCCTTGGGCTCTATTTCTTTTTTATTATCCATTCTCCCATTATACGACGAAATTCACTTTAATAATCTAGTCCCGCAATCGCTGGCCTACCGCTGTCATATGGATGCTTGATTTTCTTGCATTCTGTGACCAAATCGGCCATCTCAATCAACTCCTTACTCGCTCCCCTCCCCGTCAACACTACATGCATTCTTCCTCTATTGTTCAATAACTCCATTACCCCTTTACTCTCCACTAGTCCATCCCCGATCGCATTTATCACCTCATCTAGAATTAGTACGTCGACTTTCCCCACCAACTCCCTCGCTTGTTTCAAGGCCGCCCTAGCCGCCTGCCGGTGCTCACTCTGACTAGCATGATCAGTGGGTAACTGGTAAAACCCACTCCCCAAAGGAAATATTTGAATATTATTCAGTTTCTCCCCGATCTTGTGCTCTGCAATCGGCCACCGTTTTTCTTTATACCATTGCACTATCCCCACCTTCATCCCCCGCAAAGCCGCCCGCACAGCCAACCCAAGCGCCGCACTAGTCTTGCCCTTTCCCTCACCCGTGAATACGTAGATTAGTCCTTTCATATTCCTATCTTTTCCCCTTTTAAATTTCCCTCTACTTCTTTTGGATCTACTTCAATTATCACTCCCGCCTCTTCGAGCAGACTTGCTGTCAATTCGACAGGCATCCCAATGATCGCCGACAACACTCCCCCTTGGGCTAACACAAATGGTTTTGCAGCTCCTTGTAGCGCATATGCGCCCGCAAACCCGCTCCAATTCTTCTCTTCATCACCATATTTTTCTAGTTCTCCCGTAGTTGCATCTCGAAAAGTTACCTGTCCGGTAGCGTGCCCGACATATTGTTCTCCCGTCAAACTATTCACTACCGCCACTCCCGTTATCACTTCGTGAGTCTTCCCCAATAATTTACCAAAGATTATTTTTGCCTCCTCTTTATTGTTTGCTTTCCCCAACCATTCTCCCGTATGAACCACGGTTGTATCTCCCCCGACAATAATCGCATCCGGATATCGTTTCGCCACCGTCAAGGATTTTTGGAGCGCTAATTCCTCTACCATCTCTACTGGGTCGTCAGTTTTAATTAGATCTTCGTCAAATAATGATTCCGCCACCTCAAACGTAAGCCCCAACAATCCTAAAATTTCCCTTCTTCTTGGACTCCCACTCGCCAATATTATCCGCTGCATACGCTATACCCACACCCATAACATTTAGCACATCCTTCTTCAATCGCCAACTTTCCTCCACACTCCGGACACGTATGGTGTGACACTGTGTCACTGTGACGCTGTGATGCTGCTTTACTTGTGCGTTCGCGCAACGTCTCTGTCTTGATCTTGCTCTGAATAATTTGCGCGTTTACGTTACCGACCGATAATATCTGCCCTTCTTTACTTCCATCCCGGTAAATCGTGATTCCCTTACATCCCAGCTTCCATGCCAGCATATAAGCCGATTCCACCTCTTCAATCAGAGCCGAATGGGGGAAATTGATCGTTTTAGACACAGCGTTATCCGTATATTTCTGCCACGCCGCTTGCATTCGTACGTGCCACTCTGGGGCAATATCATGCGCAGTCCTATACACTGACTTGACCCCCATTGGCACTCCCGTCACGTTCGCAACCGATCCCAAGTTAGCTACTTCTCTAACAATCCGGTCGCGCACTTTATGTTCACTATCTCCATCTGCCCATAATGACTCTTCTAGTTCTTTAGCAAAATATTTATTTAGATAGGACAATCCTGACTCCTCCACCACATTCTTGGTGTAGGCCAGGGCAAACACTGGCTCTATTCCTGACGACGCGTCCGACAACATCGAGATACTACCTGTGGGTGCGATTGTTGTGATCGCCACGTTTCTGACTTTTCTTTTAAAAGAAGACTCTTTCCATCTAGGGAACACTCCTTTCTCTTTAGCCAATTTCTCGCTCTCCTCCCACGAAACTGTTTGGATAAACTTTGCAACTTTACCAGCCAGCTTGATACCCTCTTCACTATCGTAGGGAATACGTAATTGATAAAGCATGTCAGCCCACCCCATCACCCCTAATCCAATCCTACGATTAGCCTTCACGGTTTCTGTGATTTGTGGGAGCGGGTATTTGCATACATCAATTACATTGTCGAGCATTCGCACTCCCGTTCTCACTACAAACTCAAGTCGCGACCAATTCACCCCTACAAGGGTTGAACCCTTGTATTCACTTTGTCGTTTTTTCGGATACGAGGGTTCAACCCTTGTAATAAATTTTGCCAAATTTATTGAACCCAGATTACACGCATCGAATGGGTGGAGTGGTTGTTCTCCACATGGATTAGTCGAGTCTATTCGACCATATTTCTTAAGCAGTGGGTTGTTCCGATTGATTGGGTCAAGAAAAATAAGCCCTGGATCTCCCGTCCTCCACGCCATAGAGACAAGTTGATTCATTAGTGTTCTCGCTTGCATCGTCTGGACTATCTCGCCCGTTCGCTGGTTGCGCAGATGCCACTCTAGATCTTGCTCGACCGCCTGCATAAAATCATCCGTTACTCCCACCGAGATATTAAAGTTTTCTATCTCACCCCGCTCTGACTTTGCCGAAATAAAATCCAAGATATCCGGATGATCGACATTAAGTATTCCCATGTTAGCTCCTCGCTTCTTTCCCCCTTGCATCACCTGTCGAGTAGCCATATCAAAAACCTTCATAAATGACACTGGACCTGTGGCAAACCCGCCCGATGATTTAGTCACTACATCTCCCCTGGGACGAAGTTTGCTAAAATTCATACCCGTACCTCCCCCCTTCTGGTGTACCATTGCCATCCACTTGACCGCATCAAATATCCCCTCCATTGAATCTTCAACTGGTAATACAAAACAGCTTGCCAGTTGTGATTGTGGAGTTTCTGCGTTATTCAGAGTTCTCCCTGCCGGCAAAAACTCCATTTTTGTCATTACACTATAAAAATCTTCCTCTATCGCATTTCTTCTCTCGCGATCTTCAACACTAGCCAAAGCCCGTGCCACTCTCCGGAACAACTCTGAAGGCGTCTCGGTCACTCGTCCGTCTTGGTCCTTTAGCAGAAATCTGCTTTCGAGCAACTTTAGTTGATTTGGGTTTAAATCAAGATCATCTTTCACCCCAATAATTCGCTCAATTCGCCGCTCGTCACTTCGTGCCTGACGATACAAAATATAGGCCTTGGCCGTTTGATAATGTCCTGCCGCCATCAGCACCTGTTCCACCACATCTTGTATTTTTTCTACCTGGGCAATTTCATCTTTCTTTAAAGTCTTCTCTACCAGTACTACCACTATCTCCGCTAGTCTCTTTGCTTCTTTTTGAGTAAACTCTCCCGTCTGCACCCCCGCCTTCCCAATCGCCGCCGCCAATTTATCCAGTTCAAATATTACCTCTCTTCCATCCCGCTTAATTATTTTAGTTATCCGCATACGCTGTACCCACAATCGATACACTTAGAACATCCGTCTTGCTTATGCAACTTCCCCCCACACTCCGGACAACTGTCCGAAGTGTCACTGTTCAACTGTGTCACTGTGTCACCGCCAGCATCCGCGTGAGCGGTGCTGAGCACCTGATCCCCCTTGCTCCCATCCCGATAAATCGTCACTCCTTTACATCCCAATTTCCAAGCCAACGTGTAGGTCTCTATTACTTGTTCAACTGTTGCGGTATGGGGGAAATTGACCGTCTTACTAATTGAGTTATCAAAATATTTCTGCCACGCCGCCTGTATCTTCACGTGCCACTCCGGCCCTATCTGATGTGTCGTCACAAATAATTTCTTCTCCCCCACACTCAGTCCCGAGTAATCCCCATTCGCGACTTGCTCCAAGATGTATTTGCGTTTCCCAATATATTCATCAAACACCGAGTCGACCATTAGAAGTTCTTTTGTTGAATGGTTACTTTTATCATCTTCGTAAAAAGTTCTTCTTTTGGTCACTAGTGAAAACACCGGCTCAATCCCACTACTCGTATCGGCCAGAATTGAGATAGTCCCGGTTGGCGCTATCATCGTCACGGCACAGTTACGCATTGGCTGTCTCTTGGCAGGGTAAATCGAGAGATCCCAGTTGGGGAAATTCCCCCTTACCCCTGCAAGTTCCGCCGACATCTCCGCCGCCGTCTCGCAAATAAACTTCGACAGTTCTTCCGCTAGTTTGACCGCTTCGTTTGAGTTGTATGGTATCCCCATCCTATACAGCATGTGGGCAAACCCCATCACTCCTAGCCCTATCCGACGATTTCCATTTTTCACTGCGGCCTCTATCTCTGGGATTGGGTACGTATTAACCTCGATCATATTATCCAAAAATCTCACCCCCAACCGCACCGTTTCTTTCAGATCATCCCAGTCCACCTCCCATTTGAGAATTTGAGAATTTGTGATTTTTGATTTCGACACCCTAAGGTGTCTTGCCAAATCGATACTCGCCAAGTTACATGATTCATACGGAAAAAGAGCTATTTCGCCGCAAGGATTCGTGGCCTCCAGCCTACCGTAATTAGGAACTGTATTACCTCTTTCAGTATTATCCAGAAACATGAGTCCCGGATCTCCACTTTTCCAGGCTTGCATAGCGATTTTCTTAAACAAAATTCTAGCTTTAATTTTGCGGACCACTTCGTGATTCCGTGGATTGACTAGGTTCCAGTATTTGTCCTCTTCGACGGCCCGCATAAACTCATCCGTTACCCCGACGCTCACATTAAAATTTTTAATCGTTCCATCCGTATCTTTTAAGTCGATAAACTCCTCAATGTCTGGGTGATCCGCATTCAAAATCGCAATATTTGCCCCCTGTCTCTTTGCCCCTTGCAAGATTTGGGCTAAGGCCGCCGAATAAGCTCGCAAAAAATCCACCGGCCCCGAAGCCGCCCCAGGCACATTCTTAACCTTATCTCCATGTGGGCGAATATTAGAAAAATTAAACCCTGTGCCTCCATTATTCTTGTGTACCACTGCCGCGTCTCCTAGAGTCTTAAAAATCGTCTGAATCGAATCCTCGATCGGTAGTACAAAACACGAAGAAAGCTGTCCTGTTCCTCCCGGATTCCCCGCTTCAAACATGGCTTTCCCCGCACATACCAGTTTAAGTGTTACTATCCGCTCATAGAATTTCGCCGCCATTTTCATCACAATTCCGTTTGTGCCCCACTGCACTTCTGGCTTCGCCAGATGGTACGCTACTCGCCACAACATCTCCCCAGGGCTCTCCACTACCTGTCCCTTCATATTCGTCCGCAGGTATCGCTTCTTCGCAACCTCGAGGCCGTTCTTGGTCAATTTTGGTTCTACAATTTTTGGTTTTACCATAGGTTATTTATCACATTTCGAATATGCGCACGAAGGACACGTGGAACACCCCTCCTCTTTCCTCATCGGCGTCCCGCACTCGGGACACAACTCTTGAGGCGTCACTTGCGCATCGCTCTTCGTCTCAAACGGCGCCGACTTCTTCTCCAGGACCACCTGTGCGCGGGATCCCTCAACATATACTGTCATGCCTTTTAGCCCCAATTCCCACCCAAGCCGGTACGCGCGGGAGACGTCATGTACCGTCGCGCTCGCGGGAAAATTAATTGTTTTACTGATCGAGTTATCCACCCACCTCTGCATCGCTGCCTGCATCCGGACGTGTTCTTCCATGCTCAAATCTGCAGAAACTACAAAAACCTCTTTAACCGCTTTTGGTACCTCCGCAATTTCTTGACAGCTACCATCATTTTCTCTCACTCGCTCATATATTATTTTGCGTTGACTTGCTCCTATTCCCAGCTTTTTCAGCTCTTTTTCAAACAGCTCACTTTCATAATACATCTCTCTCCATTCCCTTCCCTCCTTCTCTGCTCCTTCTCGCGTGTGGCGGATATAAGACAAAGCAAATACCGGCTCACACCCATACCCCTCTAACCCCGAAATAGTTGCAATTGATCCGGTGGGTGCCACCGTCAGTTGAGCCCCATTTCGTATCCCGTATTTCTTCAAATCACTAAGTAGCCTTTTCCAATCTACTGCGGGTCTGCCAAAATTCGTGCCGTGTCTCACTAGTGGCTTGGGCACACTCCACAAGATATTCTGCGGATCATAAATACTCCCGATAATCCCCGGGAACGCCCCCCGCACTTTTGCCAGTTCAATTGAGCTCGCCATACTGTGATACCGGATAAACTCCATGATTTGACTAGCCAATTCTTGTCCCCTATTCCCTCCATAACGCACTCCCACCAAATACATCATGTCGGAAAGCCCCATCACCGAGAGTCCAATCCGTCGCACTCGGTGGGCTGCCTCCTCGAGTTCCGGTACCGCCGAAACATATTTGTTGGCGTCCACCACATTATCCAAAAATCGCGTCGCCAACCTCACTGTTTCCGCCAACTTCTCCCAATCAATTTCATATTTGCTCCCCATTTGAGCATTTGAGAATTTAGGATTTGAGATTTTTTTCACATGCTCCCTCAGATTAATACTTCCCAAACAGCAGTTTTCGTAGCTCCCAAGAAATTGCTCCCCACAAGGATTGGTAGCTTCTAATTTATACAAATTAGGTACAGGATTGTCTCTATTGGCAGCGTCCAGAAATAGTACCCCCGGTTCTCCATTTTTATGGGCATACTTAACTATCTCGGTAAATAATGCTCTGGCCGGCACCATCCGGTACAGTTCACCGTTTTCTGGGTGACGCAGGGCAAAATCATCGTCTTTCTTTACTGCCTTCATAAACTCATCAGTAATCCCCACCGAGATGTTAAAATTGGTAATCTGGCCCTCCTCTGCCTTACACTTGATAAAGTCATAGATATCCGGATGCCAAACTGGCAACACAGCCATCGCGGCAGACCTTCTCCCTCCCCCCTGCCCAATCACCCAAAAAGCCGTGTCATACACCTTAATAAATGAGACTGCTCCCGTCGCTTTACCCTTGGTAGTCGAGATCTCTGCATCGCGTGGTCTGATTCGTCCAAACGAAAACCCCACCCCCCCTCCGGTTTGGAGGGTCAGAATCGCCTTCCGTAAAACCGAAAAAATTGAATCCGCTCCTTTTCCCAGGTCATCCTCAACAGGTAGCACAAAACAGTTCGCCAACTGCCCATACTTGGTTCCCGCATTCGCCATCGTTCTCCCGTTCGGGACAAACCTCATTTCGTACAACATCTCAAAGAACTTTTCGCGGATCTCCATCGCCGTCTCACCCCCACTACGGTAGTTATTCTCGGCTTCAGCTACCACCCGACTAGTCCGCATCAAAATCTCCGCCGGAGACTCAACCGGATGCCCCGACTCATCTCGGAGCGAATACCGATTCACCATAATGGCCGCGGCATTTTTGTTGAGTTTGGTTATCTTCACGCCGAACTCTCCTGCAATTTTTTGATTTCTTCCTGGAAATCAGCCAGTGATTCAAACTCACGATACACCGAGGCAAAAAGTAAATATGCTAGCGGATCAATCTTTTTTAGTCGATTGATCACCAAGTTTCCTATCTCCCAACTCCGCACTTCGGTGCTGGTCTTCCGCCGCAGTATCCGCTCAACCTCATCCACCATTTCCTCGATTTGTTCCATTGATACGGGTCGTTTCCAGGTGGCTTTCATAATTCCTCTCTTAAGTTTTTCTCTGTCAAAGTCTTCAATCTTGCCCGATTTCTTGATTACCTTGATGTCTACCCCCTCGGTGCGCTCATAAGTTGTAAATCTCTTCCCACACTTGGGACACTCTCGCCTTCTCCTCATCGTCCCACCCTCATCGGTTATGCGTGACTCGAGTACATTAGTGTTGTCAAAATGACAATACGGGCATTGCATATCTTGTTTACTCCTTCAAAACAAAAGACCCTACATATAGTGGGCCTCATCTACCGTAACCCCTACCCACAGTGACTGTCAACTAGCAATGACCATATCAAACGTGACCAATAATATTAATCAGCCTGGGTCTGATATTTAATATGATGGTCTTGGGGATTCTTTTGGCAAACTAGTTCACTTCCTCGCCTTTTGACTTCACCACCGCACAACGGGCACGGGTAACAGGCCGACTCCCCATCATGTAATTCACTTGTACTTTCCTCTTTTTCACCAACCAAACCATATCTATCGTCTCCCAGTACGTCCAACATCACGTTATTCAATGGCATCATTTCTTTTTGCGTATTCCACAAATCCATTCCAAAACCCAACCCCCTATCCCCAGGACAAGATCCCCCCTGCACCCTATCCATTGCATATGGGTTAGCTAACATACGCATATATAAATCAGCTAAGTAGGGGTTAACCTCTGCATACGCCCAATGAGTTGTCCCTCCCAGCGAGTCAATTTGTCTACTCTCTGCCAAAGCCTTGACGTTCGAATCAAAATAGCTATACAGATCATCAACATCATCTAAGCCTGGACCAACTAACAATGCTGCCATATTACGAAACACATCACTAGCTGATCGTAAAGTATTTGCATCGTTGTTATTAATTGCTTCCCATATCCTCACTCCAACACGTTTAATCAGATTGCCCACTCTCCCCCTCATTTTTTTTGACTCCAAAGCCTTAGTCCATAAATCAAGCATTCCTTCATAACCCAACTCTCTGGCCACTATGTCAAGCGCCTCTCCGCTTCCAGCTACAAATGGATACGCCACCAATCCCTTATCATCAGGTGATTCCAAAGGCACCCCAACTATCTTTTCTGTTCTCCCCCTATTAACACCCTTGTTCACCTTATCCAGATGTTGTGCAATGGGTATTTCTAATTCTGGTACAGCCACAAAGTGTATTCGTCCATTATTTCCTACGTGATACAAATACGTAAAACTCAACCTATGTTCGTCTTTTTCCCCAAATCCTTCACCCACACTTCCGGGTGGACTAATATATATCACCCCATCTCGACCTTCTTCAGATAACAATAGCTCTCTTAACCGCTCAACGCCCAACAATTCGGCTTCCACTCGATCGTACTCAACTCTCCCACGCCGAATTATTCCTGCAGCTTTTGCTTGTTCAACTAGGTCGTTCCCTTGATTATCTTTTAAACTCCCACTCTTGAGAAACAATCTAATCGGAGAAGGTTGTAAGTCGTATTCAGCCCAAACACTCCATAAATCATCATATATCTGGCGAATACTGGTGATTTGTCGCCTCGATTCCCCAGACACATATAGCTGAGCCGCAAAATCAAATATCTCTTCTTTTGCACCACTCACAAAACACTCCTTCATCCTCTCGCTCGGAGGATGCGCAATAAGGCGATTTGAGAGGAAGTTCCGGGCTTGGTCGTCCGTAGCTTTAGCGGAGAAGACCTTTACCGTTGCGGCACAGCGCTGGAATTACACCAGCTTCCTTACACTCCCAAATCGTATTTAGTTATTAAACCTGCCTACCCATCCAGTTTACCACATCTAATCAGTACACAATTCCTCTACTCGTGCCCTTTCTCTTTCCACCTGTTTATAAACTTCTAACACCACTTGACGTGCTTGCCCTACGGTAGAGAGAAGATACCCCTCTACCCAACTTTCATATTTCGAATCCGAAAGTAAGTTGCACTTTGTTTTCTCTACCTCCACCATCTTTCGCAATTCACTATATTGATTTTTTAAATAATACAACCCTTTTACTAAAGTATAGACCCCCCTCTCGATATTACCGCTCTGAACATATTTGATTCCACAGCTAATTCTTTCTCGCCCCAACTCTCCCGCCAAACTCACTCTGCCCTCTCCCCGCAAACTCAAGTAATAAGGAATGTTTTTACTCACCGCAACGACCCCGCAATTTGGCTGTTCTTCCATGCTCCTCAGTTGCCTCGTCATTTCATTAACATCAATAGACTGGCGTAGATCTCCCCCCACGAGTCCCATTTTGGTCATTACTCCAGAGATAGACGCCATATAGAGCGATACCATCCCGACCCCCACTCCAACCACCACCAAAATCAACACCATCCAATTTTTCATGCCCTATCCTAAATAATCTGCAATAAACCTAGCATACACCTCGGTAATTTTTTGCAAAGATGGTAAATCTACCCATTCACCCTTTCCGTGCTCTCCTCCTCCGTCCGGTCCATATCCCATGATTGTCGGAATATCTCGCTTTACTGTCATCCACCCATCAGTTCCCGGTCCAGAAGCTCGAGTTTCTGGCACACAACCAAAAACAGCCTTTGCTGCTTTTTGTAACGACAAAACCAAAGGATCATGTGGATCAATCTCCACCGCTGGTACAAACATTAGATCTTGGACTTCATACGGAATTCCTAATTTTTGCAGTCGCTCTACCATCAACATTTTTACTTGTGAATCCGAATTCCCTGGAAGCAACCGTACGTCTCCATATGCTTCACAACTAGCCGGCACCACGTTGAGCCCAGTCCCTCCCGAAATTTTTGTCGGAAAGGTAAATACGGGCTTTCTTCCTTCAAACATTCGCGATTGCTTATATGGTATCTCAACTCCCTGTAAAGCCTCAATCACCTTGGCCATATCTACAACCGCATTATGGCCCGCTTCCCCCCGTTCCCAGGCCGATACTCCCGTATGCACCGCTTCTCCCTTTGTCACGATTTTAAATCGATAACTTCCTCTCTGTCCTGTCCTTATATAATTACTTCCGTGCTCACCAATAAAACAAGCTTTGGGTACACAACCCTGTTCCAGTAAGTATTGAGTTCCATACGGGCTACATGCTCCCGACTCTTCATCCACCACAAATGCGAGCGTCAGTTTACCTCGTAATCTGATCTTGGCGCTCATCAGTGCTTTAACGCCGTAGATATAGGCGGCTAAGCTGGCTTTCATATCGAGTGAGCCTAATCCATATAATTTTCCATTCCTCACTACTCCCGAATATGGAGAAATCACATCTCTCCCCTCTGGAGGTATGGTATCCATGTGTCCATTGAGCATGAGCCCCATTCTCCCCCTCTTTTCTCCCCACTCGGCAATCACATTGGGTCGTTCTTTGCTGGCTCCCAAATATCTAGGGGAGAGTCCAATAGTTTTTAATTTTTCAAAAATCAATGTGGGCATCTCTCCCTCTACGGATTCTCGTAGAGGAGTATCTTGAGGAGTATATGGATTGGAGCTTTTTGCTTTAACCAGAGCGGAAACAAACGCAACTTCCTCATCAAATGAGGTTTTGACCGCCCTAGCAATGATAGAATTTGTAGATTGTGTCGCCACGCTGTCTGGAATTGTACACCCTACCCTCATATTGAGCAATCAAACCAGGTGTGCACCCAAAGGACTCTCCTTCGAAGGAATTCCCGACTGCAAGTCGAGAAGGGCTCGCCGGCAGGAGAAAGGAGAGTCCTTGTTGGAATTTCCGACCTCCCCTTGACAATCGTCTAATAATCATCTATAAATCGTCTTATGTTTACACCATCATATACAATAACTCCAGAGTTACTAGGTAGTATCACTCGTATCCACAGATTTATTACTACTCTCAATAATCACGCCTTTCCTCAGCCAATCCTTATGGAATTATTGAGCTCTGCCCGTTCACTCTCAACCCATGCCAGCACTAGTATCGAAGGCAATCCTCTCCCCTTGACCGAAGTAAAAAAAATTCTCAAGAATCATCCCACGCATATTCGAGATTCCGAACAAGAAGTACTTAACTACAACAATACTCTTGTCTGGTTGGATGAACACTTAGATCTACCACTCAACATAGATCTCATTCTCAAAATCCATCACGGAGTTACTCATAAACTTCTCCCTCCTCACCAATCAGGTAAACTCCGTAGTTTCCCCGTCGTAGTCAATGATATTAAGACTCGCCAACCAGCATATCTTGCCCCAGACGTTGTGGATGTTGCTCCACTGCTAAACAATCTCATCGATTTTATTAAAGCCAATATTTCTCGTCTCGATCCACTTGTCCTAGCAGGCATATTTCACAAACAATTCATCCTCATCCATCCTTTCATGGATGGCAACGGACGCACTACTAGACTTCTCACCAAAGTCTTACTTGCCAAACTAGGCATTAACACTTTCAAGTTATTTAGTTTCGAAAACTACTACAATCAAAATATCACTAAATACTTCGCTTTCGTGGGTGAGCGTGGCGACTACTACGAAATAGTACCTCAACTAGATTTCACAAACTGGCTCATTTATTTCACCGATGGTATTATCGATGAACTAATACGAGTCAATAATCTCTTAAATATCAATACCAACTCATCTCATTCTCTCAAAAAACATCATCGCCAAATCCTCACTTATCTAGAGACTCATCCTGAAATCAATGATTTGGAGTACTCTAAACTAGTCAAACGTGGCAACTCTACTCGTTCCGCCGACTTTACTTACATGATAAATCTAGGGCTACTTACTCGCCACTCTGGTGGCCCCGCTACCTACTACACATTGTCAGAAAAATAAGTAAACCCCCCTTGACACTCCTCTCTCTCTGGGAAAATAACCACATCAATCAGGAGGTCAATGTGTCAGAACAACCATCAAATCCAATACAAGACCCCGAAGGATTTGTCTATGATCCTAGTTTCCAAGAGTCCAGAGAGAAACAAATAGAATTATTTCTTTATGGAAGAGATGTGGCACCAATACGTATCCAGCGCGCCGAAGAAAAGATCAGTTTCCACAATTTAGATTTGACACAAGCTATAGAAGCAGAACAGAATAATGGTATACAAGTTCCTGAATAGACCTACTCGTCGTCAAATCACTTTCATCCTGGTAACTTCCACTATTTTTGCCACTGCCTCTACCGCTACATCCAGTTTCCCATCCTCGTTTCTCACCACGTAATCAAAATGATTCCACTGTCTCTGCTCCCACACCGCCATATCTATACTCCAGTCAAAATCTTCCCTGGTCTCTGACGCTCTCTCTTCCATTCTCTTTTTTAACACCTCCAAATCATCTACTGCCAAAAGTACAAAAACAGAATGAGGGAACAACTCTTTCACCTTTTCTCGAATATTCATCACTCCGCGCACATCAATCCGCCAAATCACGTCTTTGCCCGAAGCAAGCGCCTCTTGCACATGTTTTTTTTGTCCACCTCGGTAGTGCCCTCGATACTCCACCCACTCAAAAAACGCATCCTCCGCAATTAATTTCTCAAACTCTTCGCGATTCACAAAGTGATAATCAAACCCCTCCTTTTCCTCATCTCGCTTAGGACGACTATTGGTCGTAACCAGTTTCCCCATCTTTGGGTATTTCTCAAGCAATTTGAGCATGATTGTATCTTTACCCACCCCCGAAGGTCCAGACAATACCAACAACACTCCGCGCCCATCCTGTCTTGCTAGCTCAATTGTCACATCTTCCGGAATTTGGTCTGACATGATACTTGGCAGTATATCATCTATAATAACCCCATGTCCAAAAAACGCTCTCTTACCACCTACTCCCCAAAAACTATTCTCTCGATTACAATTCCCATCTTCATCATCTTAGTACTCTTGTTTTTGTTCTTAAAAGATTTGCCCTCTCCGACCCGTCTAGGTAAACCCAATCTCTACCCCATCTCAACCAAAATTCTGGATCGCCACGGACAACTCCTCTACGAAATTTATGACGATCAAAATCGTACCCCCATTAAACTCGATGACCTACCCACCTATGTCAAACAGGCCACAATCGCCATCGAAGACAAAAATTTTTACTCTCATCACGGGTTTGACACTGGTGGCATCATTCGTGCGCTTTACAAAACTGCAACCGGTCAGAGACTGGAGGGGGGCTCCACCATTACCCAACAACTAGTCAAGGTTGCACTCTTGACTCCCGAACGCACTGTCAGCAGGAAGATTAAAGAGGCCATTCTCACGATTGCCACCGAAATCTTGTACAGCAAAAACCAAATCCTGGAAATGTATCTTAACCACATCCCCTACGGAGGCACTGCATACGGCATCGAACCAGCCGCCCATCGTTTTTTTGACAAAGATGCCAAAGATTTAACGCTTGCCGAGACTACTCTCCTTGTTGGTCTCCCTCAAGCCCCTTCTCGCTATTCCCCTTTCCTCTCCCCTGACACCGCCAAGTCACGTCAGGCCCAAGTCCTCGATCGTATGGTCGCAGATAAATATATTACCCAAGAATTAGCTACAACCACCAAAAATTTTGCACTTACCTATTGTAGTCCGGGTACGGATATTTCCGCACCCCACTTTGTTATGTATGTCAGACAAATTCTAGAAGACAAATATGGCCTTCAAACTGTAGGCTCTGGGGGTTTGCGCGTCACGACTAGTCTAGATCTAGATCTCCAAAATGCCGCCCAAGCCAGTCTCTCTGCCGAACTTCAGCAACTCAAGAAGTTAAAAATTACCAATGGTGCTGCCCTCGTTACCAATCCCAGTACTGGTGAGATTCTCGCGATGGTCGGCTCCAAGGATTACTTTAGTGCAGACATCGACGGCAAAGTCAATATTGCTACCAGTCTACGCCAGCCTGGTAGTTCAATCAAACCCCTCAACTATGCTCTCGGCTTAGAAACCAGGATTATCACCCCCTCTACCATGCTCCTCGATACTCCTATCTGCTTTGAGACTATCGGACAACCCAATTATTGTCCCAAAAACTATGATAATACCTTTAGGGGACTTACCCAAATTCGTTTTGCTCTCGGCAACTCATACAACATCCCCGCCGTGAAAATCTTAGCATTAAACGGTGTTGGTAATTTTATAACTTTTGCTACCAAATTGGGCATTTCTTCCTGGACTAACCCCCAAAACTACGGGTTATCACTTACTCTCGGAGGTGGTGAAGTTACTATGCTTGACATGGCTACAGCCTTCGGGGTCTTTGCTAATCAAGGTATCAAAGTTCCCTTAGAATCCATCCTCAAAGTGGAAGACTTTAGTGGTAAAGTTCTCCAAGAATTCGTGCCTGCTGATGCCATTCGAGAAGGAGACAAAGTCCTCTCGGAAGATACTTCTTTTCTTATCTCTCATATTCTCTCGGATAACAATGCCCGCGCAGGTGCTTTTGGAACCAATTCTGTCTTAAACGTACCCGGCAAAACTGTCTCCGTCAAAACTGGTACCACCAACAACTTGCGCGACAACTGGACGATTGGTTATACCCCCACCCGTCTCGTCGCTACTTGGGTCGGCAACAACGATAATACTCCTATGAGCTACGTTGCTTCCGGAGTTACTGGAGCTTCTCCCATCTGGCAAAAAATCATGCGCTATGCCCTCCGCGATATTAATCCGGAAGGAATCATTAAACCGGAGGGAATCGAAGGGGCTAGTATCTGTACTAACTCTGGGACCCTACCTTCACCCGACAGTCCCTGCGATACTCGCTACGAATATTTTCTTGCAGGGACCATTCCCACGGTTTCTACTCTCACCCAAAGAGAGCTATTTGTTAACAAAACCACCCACCATCCCCCCAACAATGAAAGTGAATTTGGTGACGTTGAACCGCGTATCCAAACTGTCGCCTCTGATCCATTTATCAAAGACTATTGCATCGACTGTGAAGTATATCCAGAAGGTTATCAGGAACAAGCCATTACCATCCCCTACAATGAAAACTAAATTCTATTGGTTAGGGGGAATTTTGACCCTCCTCGCTCTTGCCGCCACCCTCCTCTCCCCTTCTCCCCTCCCTATTTCCCCCTTATCTCCTGTCCCCAATACTTACTACCCAATACCTAATACCAAATACCTGGTTCTCGGTTTCGCTCCCTACTGGAATCTCAAAAAATTAACCCCCGCCTCGCTCATCTCCATTACTCATTTAGCTTACTTCAACCTCCATCTCAACGGCGATGGTTCTCTCTACACCCAAGTCAATCGTCGGGAAGAAGATCCCGGCTACACTAACTACAAGAGACTCCTCGCCCGGAGTGTCGACGTAGGTACCAAGCCACTCATTCTCACTTTCCTGCCCGTTAGTCAAACGGCTCTCGCTAACTCCATCTCTACTCCTCAAAGTCGCCAAAAAACCATCCAAACTATCCAGGGCGTTGTCACTGAAAGTGGAGCACAGGGAGTCAACATTGACTACGAGCCACTTGGCGATATCTCCCCTTCTCTGCGCAACTCCTTTACCCTCTTTATCCAAGAGCTAAAGCGTTCTCTTTGTCCATCGACCATCAACCATTGTCCATTGCTCACTGTTTCCATCTACCCTTCTTCCGCTGTTCGCCCCCGTATCTGGGACCTTACTGCTCTAGCTCCTCTCACCGATTATTTTGTCGTCATGACCTACGACTACACCATGCCTGGTAGTAATACCTCCGGTCCCAACTCTCCCCTCCGTGGTTCTGGAACTCTTTTTGAACACGACATAATCAAAAACATTGCCGAAATCACCAAAATGGTGAGGGCTGACAAACTTCTTCTGGGTATTCCTTTCTATGGCTATGAGTGGGACACCATAGATTCGTCCGTTTACTCTCCGGTCGAAACCCGCGGGTCTGTCGCTTCACTCGAGCGCATTCAAAAAATGCTCGAAAACAAAACCCTTGAACTTGTTTGGGATCGCAACTCTCTCACCCCCTATGGAGTCAGTACCGAGAGTGGACAGGTTTCGCAAATCTACTTTGAAAATGAAGTCTCTATTCGTCTCAAACTTGACTTCGTCAAATCGGCTGGACTCGGCGGTATTGCTATTTGGGCCCTCGGCTACGAAGGAAACAATACCTGGCTCTGGCCTACCATCAAAACACTCAATCCCTAATCATTTATTGCACCTTGTCCCCCTTTCTCGCCTGGATTACAATACTCTCAATGGCAAAGCGGACAAAAAAATCTAATAATCTTATCCTTCAATCCTTAGAATTAATCGGTAAACCAATCTATTTTTTGTTCATATTTTTTGTCTTATTCTGCTTCTCACTCTTTCGATTGATCACAAAATTACTTCACTCAATAAAAGTGCCAAGGCTCCGTCTTCCTAAGATCATCTTCCCCAAGATCCTCCCAACAACCAAGGTACCCAAAATCAACATTAGTTTTATTCTCGGTATGTTAGTTTGTATCGCCATTGGTTTCTCTGCGTACTGGTATATCTTCAAAGATCTCCCTTCACCTCGTCTTCTGACCGATTCCCCCCCCTCCCTTACTACCAAGATTTACGACCGTCATGGCACTCTCCTTTATCAAATCTATAAAGATGAAAATCGCACTCTCATTCAACTCTCCTCTCTACCCAAACATGTGATAGACGCCACCTTAGCCGCCGAAGACAAAAATTTTTATTCTCACCATGGATTCTCCGTAACAGGTATCATTCGTGCTCTATCCTACAATCTCGTCCATTGTCCATCGACCATCAGTCATTGCTCCTCACAGGGTGGTTCAACCATTACTCAACAATTAGTCAAGAATGTTTTGCTTTCGCCACAAAAAACTTTCACCCGCAAAATTAAAGAGCTTATCCTTGCTTTGGCCACTGAATCTATGTATTCCAAAGATCAAATCCTGCAGATGTACCTCAATCAAGTTGGATATGGTGGAACTGCTTATGGTATCGAACAGGCTAGTCGAGAATATTTTGGCAAATCCGCAAGCGATCTCACCCTCGCCGAAGGTGCGATGTTAGCTGGTCTCCCTATCGCCCCCACTCTACTCTCTCCCTTTGGGACAACACCCTATCTCGGCAAAATCCGTCAACAACAAGTTCTTGAGTCCATGGTGGCGGCCAATTTAATTACCGAAAATGACAAGTTGACTGCTCTCTCTTCCCCCCTCGTTTTCCATCCTCAAGACATTGAGATTCGCGCCCCTCACTTTGTCATGTATGTCAAAGATTTACTAGTCAAAGAATATGGTGAGGCCACTGTCGCTCGCGGGGGTCTCTCTGTTACAACCACTCTTGATCTCAACTATCAAAATATCCTCCAACAAGAGATCAACACCGAACTAGCTCGACTTACTCATCTACACGTCCAAAACGGAGCAGGTTTGATCCTCTCGCCTCGTTCTGGGGAGATCCTTGCTATGGTCGGTTCTCGCGATTTTTTTGATACAGAGCACGATGGACAAGTCAATCTTGTTCTACAATCACGCCAGCCGGGGAGTTCTATCAAGCCCATCACCTATGCTCTCGCTTTCTTAAGAGGCACCACTCCCAACTCTCCCATAGACGACTCGCCGATTTGTTTTGTCGTTGCCGGACAACCCAATTATTGTCCCAAAAACTATGATGGTAAGTTTCACGGACGCGTGACTCTGCGCACTGCCCTAGCTAGTTCTTATAATATTCCCGCCATCAAACTCTTAAATACTTATGGTTTGGGTAGCATGATTAATCTCGCCAAGCAACTAGGTATTACTACCTGGGAAGACCCTTCTCGCTTTGGTCTCTCACTCACCCTTGGTGGTGGTGAAATCACCATGCTTGATCTCGCTTCTGTCTACTCCGTCTTCGCCAATGGTGGCATTAAAGTTCCAGTGAATCCCATTCTTTCCGTTCACCCCCCTACAGGGTCTGACCTTGTAGGTCATCCTACGAGGTCAGACCCTCAAAGTATTGAGGTCCTCCCCTCATCAATTGTTTTTCAAATCAACTCCATTTTATCGGATCCCTTTGCCCGCGCTCCCGCTTTTGGCACCAACTCTATCCTCAACTTACCGGGGTCAGGGGTAGCCGTCAAAACTGGTACTACAAATTCTTTGCGTGACAACTGGACTTTCGGCTATACTCAGGATGTTTTAGTGGCCACCTGGGTAGGAAATAACGACAACACCCCCATGTCTTCCGTTGCCTCAGGAATTACTGGTGCATCACCCATCTGGGCTCACACCATGAAGAATCTTTTAAAAGACTTTCCCAACACTGGTTTCCAACCCCCAAAATCCCTCGTTAGGGTCAATGTCTCCTGTTCTCCCCCGCCTAGATATGAGTACTTTATTCCTGGTACCGCCCCCAAAATAGATTGCTCCCCCATGCCAGGCAGCATTCTCGACACTGCCGCCGCTACCTCACAATGACCGAGCTCGTTCCCCCCACCTCTTGTTTCATCTCACCCGAGACCCAGAGTAAAAATCCGGTAAACATTACCAATCCGAGTAAAATCAACCCGCCCCACCTGGCAATTTTATCTTTTTTCCTCGCATTTCTCCTTCTCTCTACCGCTTCTTGACGCTTTATTTTCTTTTGTTCTTTTTCTGATGGTTCCCCCATCTCTTCCTCATTATTTTTTCTTTTCATCTCATCCCCTCCACTCTCTTGACAATTAGATCGGCTACCTGGTCAATAGCCATGCCCGTGGTATCCAGAATCCACGCATTATCAGCTTTCCTAAGTGGGGCAATCGTGCGTTCGCTGTCTCTCTTGTCCCGCTCAATTAATTGTTGATATGCCGCTTCCAAGCTCACGTCCTCACCCCTTGTCATAAGCTCCCTATGCCTCCGCGTTGCTCGCTCTCGTGCCTCAGCATCCATGTAAATCTTTAAATCAGCCTCCGGCAAAACTACGGTGGTGATGTCTCTGCCCTCCATGACTACATTTTGGGTTTTGGCTATCTCTCTCGCCATCGGCGTAATATAATCCCTCACTCCAGAGTACTGGGTAACTATAGAAACCCCTCGAGAGATTTCTTCGGTCCGGATCTGCCACGATATGTCTTCTCCATTTAACTTGACCGTACACAACCTACCATCTTTTTCTGTTCCTACTGGTAGAGACAGTTCAACTTTTGGTTTTTCTGTGTTTAATAACCGAGTTATTGCCGCCTCATCCTCCCACCCCACACCTCTCTGTTTGGCAAATAACGTGAGTCCGCGATACATCGCTCCCGTATCCACGTACAAAAACCCCAGGCGCTGCGCCACCATCTTGGCTGTCGTCCCCTTCCCCGCCGCTACCGGCCCATCAATTGCTATTTGGAACGTCTTTGCCATACAAAGTACTATGCTACCACACCCGCTGTACGCTGTATGCTGTTTGCTGTAAGCTGTATTTAATGCTCAAACGTGAAACTTTCAAAGTTGCAATTATTGGTTTGGGACGCGTCGGCGTCACCACCGCCTACGCCCTTTTGCTCAAAGGTCTCTGCAGCGAACTCGTCCTTTTCTCTCGGGAACTAGCCAAGGCCGAAGGCGAAAAAACCGACCTCGAACATGGGAGCCCCTTTTATCCCCATACTACCCTGACCGCCACCAATAGATTTGAAGATTTGATAGGTACCGATCTCGTCATCTTTACCGCTGGCTGTGCCCAAAAACCTGGGCAAACTAGGCTAGATTTGACCAAAGGTAACTGCGACATTGTCGAGAAATTAATCCCCAAGATCATCCGAGAATGTCCTCAAACCCTCATTCTCATGGTTGCCAACCCCCTAGATATCATGACCTTAAAAGCCACCCAAATTGCTAGCCTTCCCCCAGGCCGCGTTTTTGGCTCAGGCACCCTCTTGGACACCGCCCGGTTCCGTCTCCACCTCTCTAAAGCCATCAGTGTTAGCGCCAAAAGTATTCACACCTATATCCTTGGCGAACACGGCGACTCATCCTTTGCCGCCATTAGTACCGCCACCATCGGTGGCAAACCCCTCCTCTCATACCCCGAAATGTCTCCCGACCACATCGCCTGGGCGGTCAGTGAAACCCGCAAAGATGCTTACAAAATTATCTCTGGCAAGGGTGCCACCTACTATGGTATCGCGACCGCCCTCACCCATATTGTCGAAACCATTATGCGCGATAGTAAAAAAATCATTCCCCTCTCCACCGTTCTAACTGGTCAATATGGTCTTACAAACATTGCTCTCTCCCTACCCTGTATCTTGGGTAGAAATGGTGTCGAACGAATCATTGATCTCCCCCTCTCTCCTGGTGAAACCGCGGATCTCCACGTCTCCGCCACCACCATTCGCTCCCACCTAGATGAGATGTGACATCAAATCATTTATTTACTTCCGCCAAAGTCAATAATCCTTTCTTCGCCCCCGTATGTTTGAGGATCGCCGTCGCGTTTCTTACCCCCCAAGTCACCGCTTGTTCATAATTCTTGCCATACAAGACCCCTGCCACCATTCCACTAGCAAACCCATCCCCTGCTCCCGTAGTATCCACCACTTTCCTCACCTTGATAGCTTCAAACCTAGTCTGCTTCTCCCCTATTATCATCTCCCCTCCACGCTCTCCATCCGTAATGACACTGACATACGCTCCATTGATTATTTTCTCCTCTCCCCACAACTCTCTCGCTTCGTCTTTGTTCAAAAATAATATTTCCACATTTGCAAGTAACGGTAATAGCTTATCTTTGTGCGCGATTTCCTTAAGCCCTGGGTTCAAGGACACCCTCACTTTCTTGATTTTTGCCCAATCTAAAATAGTTTTGAGTAGTTCCATATTCCCACCCAAACTCGAAATATGTACCCATCTTGTTTCTAACTCTGATAGGGGTAGGTCGTGTTTGGTTAGCATCGCGGCCGCTCCCCGATGGACCATGATACTTCTCCCTCCATCTTCGGCTATAAGAACTACCGACACTGCCGTTGTTTCATCCTGTTCCTGCACCAAAAATCTCGTTTCAACCCCAGCTTCTTCTAAGTCTTTGTGGATTAGTAGCGATTGAGGATCGTTCCCCATCTCCGCCACCACCGCCGTCTTTAAATCTTTCTTCGCAAATGAGACTGCGCAGTTTGTCGCTCCTCCCCCCGACACCATTACTACCTCCTCTACTTCCATTTTCCCTCCATACACCTCGCACATCGCAATCCCTCCAAGTACATTTCCCGAAGATATTACCTTAAATTTGTCGCTTTTCATAAAAATATCTAGTGTCGCCGCCCCAACCGTCACCACATCGTAATTACTCATGAAGATAGTCTATCACAGCTTGTTTTAGGCTTACCCTATCTAATCCCACTTTTTGATACACATCTTCCCACTCGCCCGAAATCCCAAACCGATCCTTAATCCCAATAAACTTGATAGGAACTGGACACTCACTCGACAGCACTTCTGCAATAGCCGATCCCATCCCACCCATAGCTTGGTGATCCTCGATTGTTATCACCTTTCCCGTTTTTTTTGCACTCTCTACAATGGTGTAATGGTCTAATGGTTTAATAGTAGATACGTTTATTACCTCGCACTCTATCCCATCTTTTGATAAGTCCTCCGCCACCATCAAGCTGTCCCATACTTGTATCCCACAAGCCGCGATCGTCACGTCCCTCCCCTCGCGCAAAACTTGCGCCTTGCCTACCTCAAATTCTCTCGGCTTAAGAAACACTGGTGTATCCGGGCGGGTAGTGCGGATATAGACCGGTCCTACGTGATTGTAGGCCGCTTCAATTGCCCCCGCACACTCTCCCGCATCCGCTGGCGCCAACACAGTCATGTTGGGCAACACTCGCATCAAAGCGATATCTTCTGTTCCCTGATGGCTCGGACCATTTTTCCCCGTAGCTACCCCAGCATGCGATCCAATAATTTTTACATTCGCTTTTGACAATGCAACTGACACCCGAATTTGCTCCCAGTTACGCCCCGGAGAAAATGTGGCATAGCTCGCCATAAAGGGGACAAAACCGGTGAATGATAATCCAGCCACTACTCCCGCCATATTCTGCTCTGCCACTCCCACATCAAAAAACCTATCTGGATAGAGTTCTGCAAATTCCCTTACCTTCGTCGACCCTGCCAAGTCCGCCGTCAACACAATAATATCTTCGTGTTTTGCTCCCAGTTTTACGAGCCCTTCCCCCACTCCTTCCCGAATGGCCTTCAGTTTTGGTGTCCGCCAGTCAGGCAACAACAACGCGTCGTTATACATTTAGCTCCTTGAGCGCTACTTCGAGCTCTTTTTTTGTCGGCACCAGGTCATGCCACTCGGGTTTATTTTCCATCAAAGACACTCCCCTACCCCCAACTGTATTTGCTACAATCATCGCTGGCCTCCCCATCACCATTTTTGCTTTTTTTATCCCGTCTTGTACTTGATATATATCGTTACCTTCGATTTCTGACACATGTAATCCAAACGCCTCCAACCTGCCCGCTATCTCTCCATATGTTGCAACTTGTGACACATAATTCTCTATCTGGATTCGGTTGCGATCCAAAATAAAGATCAAATTATCCAATTGGCGTCTCACTGCAAAGTTAAAGGCTTCCCACACTTGTCCCTCTTGGATCTCTCCATCCGACAAAACACAGTATATGTGAGGAGTATCCATAGTATTGATTTTTGATTTTTGATTATTTAGTTTGTTGCCCATTGCCATCCCCACCGCCACCGACACTCCTTGCCCCAGTGGGCCCGCCGATACCTCGACTCCCGGTACACTCCCTCGTTCCGGATGTCCAGGCAATCTACTCCCCGCCTGCATAAAAGTCTTAAGCTCCCCTATGGGGAATTTCCCTGTTCTTGCCAGAGCTGAATACAAAATCGGGCAATAATGGCCACACGACAACACAACTTTATCTTTTGCGGTATCTAACACTCCTCCAAAATACAGCACACTAAATATCTCCGCCGTTGATAATGGCCCGGCCACATGTCCCGCCCCTGCCGCAACCACCATCTGTAATACATCTCCGCGGAGTTGATTAGCTATCTTCTGTAAATCTTGGGCAGTCATGTATACAGTATAGCTCAACTCATAAACGCGCCCTCTCCACAGTGTTGGCAATGGGTATGGTCCACTTTATTTAGCGCCTCTTCGAGTTTTTTCATCGCTGGCAGAATATCATCTATCCCGTCCACGATTTTAAACACATCCATCTCTCTGGCATCAATCAACATATTGTCATGGATCGCTCCAATTACTTGTCTCCAAAAAGATCCGACCAGAATAAATGGTTTGTGATGTCCATAATACAACTTGGCCAGTACCCAGGCCGCCCCCAGTTCAGACAATGTCCCAGTCCCTCCCTGGAATATCAAAAATATATCCGACTGTTCCATTAGCTTGAACATTCTATCGATATAGTTATCTGTCTTAATTTCCTTATCGGTAATATTGGCGAGATATCTTCCCTCAAACCCAGTTGCATGTTCTGGATAAAAAGTCACCGACTCAGTCTTCCCCTCGACCGACTCTGCCCCCCGCGTGGCCGCATTCATTACTCCAGGTCCCCCTCCATTCACGATCGTATACCCATGCTTGGCAAGCCGTTTTGCACTATGGTAAGCGGCCTGGTAAACCGGATCTGTTTCCGGTATCGCCGCATCCCCAAAAAATGCTACTTTCTTGAACTCCACTTTATTGTGCTTCATTAAAATCTCCCCGCCACCATGCTGAATTGGCTCCCGCCTCACTTGCCCCCTCACCCATTGCCCACTTATATGTCTCCGGGTTAATCCCCCCATCAACCAGTATCCTCCCCGAATAAATCTTTCTTAACTCACCAATCTTACCCAACACTCGCCGATCAAATAGCGATCCCGTAGTTCCCGGGGGAATCTCTAACAATAAAATGGTTTTTACTTTTTCCAATAACTCACTTACTATCGCCTCAATCGGAGTTTCGATTTTTAGCGCCAAACCCGCCTCTGCCCCATACCCCTCAACCGCCTCAATAAATGCCTTTTGCTCGCCCATATGTTCAACCTGCCCAATCACCCTCTTGGGAGAAAGAGCCACACATTCTTCAATCCACTCTCTTGGATCATCCACCAATAAGTGTAGATCTATCTTCATCTTAGTTAGATTAAATGGATGTAAATCTCTGGGGGTCACCGACAACAAATCCGAGAACATTCCGTCCCCAATATCAAAATGTATCCTTTCAACTTTCCTTGTCTCCAAAACCGCCAACTTTCTCTTCACTTCCTCAATGTCTGACTCCATAATTATCGGCGTAATCATGTTTGCCTTATCTGCAAGTTAGCAATTCTCATTCTCCGTCGCTCATATCTCGGGTTATCATTTTTCTCTGTTTCCAGAAATATGCGGACTCTCTCAATCGCCTCTTCTCTACTCATCCACTCAGCCGGCAATACCAACACATTAGCATCCTCATGCTCTCTGCCCTGTGCTGTTACTACCTCATTAAACGCTAGGATCGCCCGCACGTGAGGGAATCGATTTGCCACGATATCTACTCCGTGTCCACTCCCACACAAGAGTATCCCCCTAGACGTTGTCCCATTGCCCTCTATTGATTCTGCCACTTTGAGAGCTGGATCTATAGAGTCATCGTCTGGGTCAAATACATGGTTCCCTACATCCTCAACTTCATACCCCTCGTTCACCAACCATTCCTTCAAGATTTCTTTCAGTTCAAATCCTCGGTGATCCGCCCCCAAATATATTCTCATACCTCAATGATACCACTCTGGACTCACAAACTTGATCAGCGCGGACAACACTATCTGCACATACGCATCCTTCCGCTTAAGTTGATCCCTCGTCAAGACGCCAATCGCCCCATTCGTTCTCTTCACGTCATATTTCATCATCTCTTCCATAATCGGCCCCAGTTCTCCCCCTGCTCTGATTTTCTCTGCAATTTTCTCCGGCAACTCAAAATATAGCCCACCCCCCAGTCCCTCTTCATATCCTGATTTGAGAATTTGAGTATTTGTGATTTGAGATTTCCTCACCACGCACACCCATGCGCATTCAAACATCTTCCCTTTTATCTCGCACACTCCACCCTCTAGTCCGACCCCAAAATCTCCTTGCTGTCCCGCTTCCACGGCACGATTTTCCGCCCCCCGTATTGTCTCTTGCTCACTCCTTGGCTGTTCGTCAACCCCACTTTTTACTTCCACTCCCATCACCCCACACTCTGGCCAATATCTTCTAAATGCCTCTTGTACCGCCTCTATTTTTACCGGATTTGTACTCCCCACAACTATATTCATACCTAATACTTAATACTTAATACTTAATACAACATTCCCAGCATAAGTTTGGCTTCATCACTCATTTTATCTTTACTCCACGCCGGCTCCCAAACCAGTCTTAACTCAATCTTTTTTGCGCCAAGCGGAGATAGGGATTTTCGAATTAATTGATCTATCACTCCCGAGAGCAGACAACCCGGTGTTGTTAGGGTCATGATTATTTTTATGTGACACTGTAACACCGTGACACCATATATGAGCCCTAGGCCTACAATATCCACATTCAGTTCCGGATCCATCACGGTTGAAAGTTGGGCATAAACCTGTTTCGTCGTAATCATTAGGATTGCATTATACTGGAAAGATGACCTATCCACTTGGTTGGCAATCTTGGAGTCCACCACACGGTGGTTTTAGTTTTTTGGCTCGCGACTATTGTCCTCTACCCATTACAAGTCATCCTCGCTCGACTGCATTCTCCAAAGCAATTACTTATTGGTGTAGTTGGTACGCTCTTGGTCCGGTCATTTCTCCAAGTAGTATCCTACATCAAGCCCACCTAATCAAAAAATATCATCTGAACATCGAATATATTATTATCGATGATGGTTGGAGGTTTGGTTCTTCCACAATAGACCTCATCCAAGAACTCCATCTGTTAAAACTTAAGGTTGGTCTCTGGTATGCCCCATTTACCAAACACAAAAACTTACCACTCTATGAGACGCTTGAACATCTAGTCAAAAACTATCACCCTGATTTGCTCAAGCTCGACTTTCTCTACAAACCATATTTTAATTCCGGTCTCACAGACGATCGTATTCCCCATCAAACTCTTTTAGATCTCTTTACTTATCTTCGCCACAACTATCCAAGTCTCTACACTATCGCCTGTGGCTGTCCTTTTGCCCCCGCCCTAGGGAGAGTCCACGCCATAAGGTATAGCAAAGACACAACATTTCCTCCTCCAACTCCCCGCTGGATCCGTCAGCTCATCTACTACTCTCGTGTCAAATTACTTAGTCGCAAACACAGCTTGATTCCCCCCTCTTTTACCTCCACTCCCGATCCAGACGTCCGTATGTTCAGCCTCGACAATGCCACAACAGCCAATTTTTGGGATACAATTCACTCTGAATGTCTTGGGCTAGGTGACAATATTGATAGCTTAACAACCTCCCAGCTAGATAAAGCACGTATATGGCTACAAAAAAACCCTTCTTCTCCCTCATCATCCCCGCGCTTAACGAGGCCAAATACCTCCCACTACTCCTAGATGATCTCTCCAAACAGACTTTTCTTGATTTCGAAGTTATCGTCGTCGACGGAAATTCAGATGACCAAACAGTGGCCAAAGCCAAATCCTTTG
>JAZDDW010000048.1:0-2111 GCA_043809365.1 bacterium | reverse complement strand
CGCTCAAGTCTCATTTCTGGCACTCCTCACATATCCACGTTCCTCTCCCACCTACCACTATACGCCTCAATGCAATCCCGCATCTCTTGCACGGCTCACTCGCTCGTCCATATACCAAAAACTCGTTTTGGTAACTCCCTTTTTCCCCTTTTGCATTCACATAGCTATTGTCACTCGCCCCACCCGTTGCTAGTCCTCGCTCCATCACCTTACGCAAACTCAACAATAATTTCTTTACTTCGGAAAGTTTCAACATATTCGCTTTGCGTCTCGGATCTACCCTCGCTTTCCACAATCCATCGTTAGCGTAGATGTTGCCTACCCCAGCTAACAAACTTTGATCAAGTATGGCTTCTTTTACGCTCCTACCCGTCTTTTGTAGTCTGCGCATTAACTCTGCTTCTGTGATCTCCCAAGGATCTTTGCCCAAACTAACTCTCTCCTTTACCTCTCTTATATATCCGAACTTACGTACATCCCAAAAATACAATTTCCCTTTTTCCATCGTTATAATCACTCGCGTGTGTTTCGCTGTTACATAATCCCCCTTCTCCCACACCAGTCGACCCGTCATTTTGAGATGTATCTCCCACTCCCCTTTATCTTCCATTACAACATACAAATACTTCCCCACCCGCTCGACACTCCGCACTCTCTTCCCAATCAATAATTTACCTTGATAACTTTTTGGCTCTCGTACCTCAATTCCCAGCACTTTTTGTCCCACCAATACTTGGGACAATTGTCGTCTAATCGTTTCCACCTCTGGCAACTCCGGCATAAACTAGTCTAATGGTTTAATGGTTTAATGGTTTCTCGTATTTTCTTTTCAAATCTAGCTCTCCCAAACTTGCTCGCCCATTTTTTAATCGCTGTTCTATTCCACTTAGTTCTCTCCATTTGTATGATTCCTTCCGTCACCCACTTCACATCTATTCCATTTATTAAAATTCCGGTTTTGCCAGGCACAACCGTTTCTCTATATCCCCCTCCGTTATATGCCAATACTGGTGTTCCTTGTACCATTGATTCCACAACCGTCATCCCAAAATCCTCGTCACGGGCCAGTGCGACAAACCCCCTCGCTCCCACATAAAGTCGAGCCAGCTCACGATCGTCTACCCTACCCAAATATTCTATCTTTCGATCATTGACCATCGGCCATCGACCATTAACAATTTCCCCAACCACTTTCAACTTCACTCCAGCCTTTTTTGCTCCCTCTATTGCCTTCTCAATCCCCTTCCCCCCCACAATCCTTGATACCACCAAATAGTAATCCCGTTTCATTTGAGAATTGGAGAATTTGGGATTTGAGAATTCAATTGGTGGGTACACCACAACTGCTTTTTTCCGATAAAATTTTTCGATTCGCTTTGCCACTTCTTCTGAATTGGCGATCCACGTATCTACTCTCTGCGCTGATTGGTAATCAAAATACCGCACAAATGGACCCACAATCCACATAAACATTTGCCCCCACCATTTCGCCTGCGCCCCCGTAGGCGTGTCATATCCATAGAGCCATCTGGGTGGAGTATGACAATACGCAATTACTTTTGTTGTTTGACTCACTTTAAATCCCCGCGCTATATACCCCGAACAGCTCGTGATCACAAGATCATATTCTCGCAGATCGATACTCTTCCATATCCAGGGCAACAAAAACCTCAAATAACTATAAAGCCTCCCTATCTTGAGTAACCACCCCCACTTACTTTCTACTACTTGCCTATTCGCAAACATGGCTTTGGCCGTACCATTTTTGGCAAACGTCGTATAAATCGGCGCCGTGGGATACATATCCGCCAGCACCCGCAAAACTCTCTCCGCCCCCCCCGCTTCATTCAAATAATCATGTACTAGTGCAATTTTCATAATTTAGAACAATCCCATTTGAGAATTTGAGAATTTACGATTTGAGATTTTTTTGTCTTCTCCCCAGATCCGTCGCACCAAACTCTTGAATCCCAGCTCCTCCAGTTTGGCTCGCAACTCTTCCCTCTTTGCTCCCCCATACTCCATTTCTTCCAGTTTTATCTCAAGTGGCATGTCGGTCACAATACGACTCAAGTCCTGGGACATCAAGGCGCTCTCTTTCCCATCCGCCA
>JAZDDW010000047.1:0-2158 GCA_043809365.1 bacterium | reverse complement strand
GACTGGCCACGCTCCTGCACGACGTGGACAAGCCCGTAGTGTCGAAAGCTGGGGGAGAGCGCGGAGTGACATTCTACAATCATGAGGTGTCGGGAGCGCGTACCGCGAAAAAAATTGCCGAACGACTGAAGCTATCTAAGAAAGATCAGGACCGGGTGTTTACGCTTGTCCGCTGGCACATGTTTGTGTATGAGTCCAAAATGACCGATGCCTCGATCCGCCGGTTTATCCGCCGAGTAGGGAAAGAAAATATCCATGACATGATGGCGCTACGAATTGGCGACCGAATTGGTGGGGGGAGTAAAGCTACCTCGTGGCGACTGACCGAGTTGCAGAAACGGATTGGCGAGCAGTTCTACGAACCACTCTCGCTCAAAGATCTAGCGATTGACGGGTCGGACGTAATGAAGATTCTCAACATTAAACCGTCCCGAAAAGTTGGAGAAATTCTTGATGCGCTGTTTGAAGAAATTCTTGATGATCCAAAGAAAAATACTAAAGATGATTTGGAGAAGAGAGTGAAGGAGTTGGGTTAGTCAATCATCTGTTAACTTCCCGCGAGGCAGCTTGGAAGATTTTGGTGGTAAATGGGAATGATTCTGGTAAATGATTTGTAACAATCAACCCTTGAGTGAAAGGCTGAATGACTAGTCGGTTCATGGCCTTTTTTTCTGGACCAGCCATCGTGGCACTAGCAAATCCGTGAGCAAGCATGAGGATGGCAAGTGGTGGGTTGATCGTCTTAATTTCGTTAAATGCTGCAAGCGCTAGAACGGTAGCATTTGCAGGGCTATCGGGGTGAGCTTCTAATAACGCAACCCCTATTTGGTTGTTGTCGCTCGACGCCCAATCGAGCCAAGTATTCCAGTCTTTTGTCATGATTTCCCAGGCTGCTTGAGCCAATGCGCCCAAATCCCCGAACTGACTACTTTCAAATTCAACTGGTTGGTCTTCTAAGTGAGCTCGGACACTAATAAACATATGTCTCCTGTCTGGGCAGAGGGAAATAATCTCTTGTTTATTGTACTACCATATGCAATAGTGGGTGGCCTTGCCAGAGTAAGGTGCTGAGAATAGAGTAAGGAAGGTAGGGTAAAGTTAAATGTTATAATTCCCCTGCCTTGGGTAGGTGGATGATCGGGCGAGTCGCAAGACAAGTCAGGAAAGTCCAGACAGCAGAGTGCGAGGTGCGTAGCGTAAGCTATGACGGGTAACCGCTAGTTTAGAGCAACAGTGACGAATCCCGCCTCGGCGGGGGTGAAACGGGCAATCCTCCCTGCTGCAACCGACGAATTTGGCGATAAAGACGGTAGCACTCCCGAGCCATAAAGTTTGCGGGCATAGAGAAATGATCATCGAGAAACAGAATCTGGCTTATTACCTACCCAAGGCAAAACAAATTAGATAATTTCTGAGTATTGGGGTATTTCCTTTTGGCTATGGTCCAGCATGACCAGTCCACCCATAGGGATGTAGCGGATGGATCCAACTTTGAAGTCGTCCTTGAGATGAGGAATTTTGTGTTCCAGTAAACCTTTCAAAAAGATCGTGATGGGGTCGCCGTGCGAGACAAGGAGGTAAGACGAGCTCTGGCTGGTTGCCTTTAAGAGATTCACAAAGTTATTCATGCGAGTGAAGATATCTTCTGGAGTTTCTCCCCCACCTTCAATATGCGCTGGTATATCGTAGGGGTAATTCTCGGACATTTTGGATAATACTGCTCTGGTTAGTCCCTGTAATGGCGTTTTGGTTTCGATCAATTCGACTCGTTGATTGGGGAATAGATGGAGTGTTTGGGAAATAATAGTTGCAGTCTCGACACACCGCTCTATGGGACTGGTGTAAATGGCACGGATTTTTGTGTTAACCAAGTGGTGAGCGATGAGAAGGGATTGTTCTTTGCCATTTTTGGTCAGGGGAAATCCAGGGAGCTGATAGGGGTTTACACCATCTGGATTTTGGTATTCACCGTGACGTGCAAAGTAGATTTTCATTATTTGGCCCGGCGGTGAGTGAATTTGTCCCAGACGATCAGGAGCGGGGCGGCGGTGAAGGTGGAACTATAGGTGCCGGAAATGGTGCCGACAAGGAGCGCAAAGATAAACCAACGAGTGGTGTCACCACCAAGTAGATACATCGAGAGGAGCATAAAGATGAT
>JAZDDW010000046.1:0-28413 GCA_043809365.1 bacterium | reverse complement strand
CATAGGACATGGCGGTATCTCCTTTCCTAAACAAGAAGTGATACCGCCATTTTATTAGCACAACACATTACAAATCAGTACTACACATTTCTTCCAGGTGGGACCAGGCGACCGACTACCACACTTTTAGCAAGAGAGCCGAGCCTAATCCAATCTTCTGCTCCATTTCTTCTGCAACTAGATTGACCCGTTTCATCATTCCATCGGTCTCTTTACTTCCTCGTTTAAACATTTTATCAACTTCAGCGGAGTGCTTGGCATATGTTTCGGAAGCAGATTTCATTTCGTCTTCATACATTCGCATCCACTCCCCACCAAACAAATCATCTAAGTCTTTTTTATCTGCGTCTGACAAATCAAATGGATTTTTGGGCATTTCTGACTCGGGTTGGGGATTTTGTGGTGTGCGCTTTTTTCTCGGCGGAGCTGGTCTATGATTCTGGGGATAGTCGCCTTCAACCTTTATGGGGGGGGTAAGTAGGGCATCGTATTTTGCTCGTTTGACTTCATCTGCAAGTGTATGGTAGGCAAAAGAAAGTTCTTTAAATTTTTCCTCTGCTCCTTCTCCTTTATTTATGTCTGGGTGATATTTTGATGCTTGCTCACGGAAAGCTCGCCGAATTTGATCAACGTCAGCATTTCTGGGCACGCTTAGAATTTTATATAGATCTTTTATCCGTGGAGCAAGGTCTGACATAGCTTAATTGTAGACTAAATTTTGAGGATTTCGGTGAAGGCGGCCTGGGGGACCTCGACGGAGCCCAACATTTTCATTTTCTTCTTACCCTTCTTCTGTTTTTCGAGAAGTTTGCGGTTGCGGGTCATGTCGCCCCCATGGAGTTTGGCGGTTACGTCTTTCCTAAAGGCTTTGACGGTGGAGCGGGCGATAATTTTGCCGCCAATCGCAGCCTGGATCGCCACTTCGATGAGAGAGCGAGGAATGATATCTTTGAGTTTGTCAACGAGTAGGCGTCCCCTCCCCTCGGCCGAGAAACGGGGAGAGATAAAGGAGAGTGCCTCGGCGGGTTCGGTGTTCAAGAGGATATCGACTTTGACAGCATCAATTTCTTGGTAACCGGCGTGGTCGTACTGTACGCTGGCATAACCGGAAGAAACCGATTTGAGGCGATCATAAAAATTGGTAATAAGCTCGGAGAGGGGCATGAGATAATTGAGTTTGACTTTGCTCAAGACGTACTGCATGTCGATAAACTCGCCACGCTTGCCCTGACAAAGTTCCATGATTCCGCCAACGTAGATCTCCGGAGTATAAACGATGAGCGTCACGACGGGTTCTTCGACCTGCTCAATCATCTCTGGGCGTGGCCAGTCGGCAGGAGAGGAGATCTCTAAATGATCTCCATTTTTGAGGGTCATTTGGTAGGGAACGGAGGGAGAAGTGTTGACAACTTGGACTTCGAACTCGCGACTCAAGCGTTCGGTGACAATCTCGGCGTGGAGAATACCCAAAAAACCAACGCGGAAACCATGCCCCAGGGCGGGCGAGGAGGCGGCGCGATAGGTCAAGGCGGCATCATTTAAAGCTAGTTTTCCAAGAGCATCCACGAGATCACGATAGTTATTGGCGTCAATGGGATAGAGATCCATAAAAACCATCGCTTGGGGACGGTGATAACCTTCAATCGGAGTAATTTTGGCACCAACTGTCGTTAAAGTATCACCAATCGTAATGGCACGGATATCTTTGTGACCAGTGGCGAGATACCCCACCTCCCCTACCCCAAGATGGTCAACTGTGCGCATGTCGGGAGCAAAATACCCAATTTCTAGAGGAGAGAGTTTCTCGGAGGTGGCATAAAGTAAGAGGTTGTTGCGATTACTTTTGTTAATTTCACCTGCAACTACTTTAATGAAGGCGATGACGCCCTTGTGGGTGTCAAAGGTAGAGTTGAAAACTAGAGCTCGTAAGGGATGGTCAATGGACAATGGATTATGGTCAATGGGGGGAGCATGTATCCGTTTAACAATGGCGTCGAGAAGTTCGGATACGCCTGACCCAGTTTTGGCGGAACCAAAAACAATATCTTGCTCCGAGAAACCCAGGGTTTCGACGAGCTCCTTGGCGACTTTCTCCGGCTCGGAAGCTGCCATATCAATTTTGTTGATGAAGGGAATGACCGTCAGGCCGGCTTCAGTCGCTTTGTCATAGTTGGCGATGGTTTGCGCTTGGATGCCTTTGGTGGCGTCCACTACAAGGACGGCACCCTCGCAAGCATGCAGGGCCCGGCTAACTTCGTAGGAAAAGTCGACGTGTCCGGGAGTGTCAATCAGATTCAAAATATATTCTGAATCTGATTGCTGTGACACAGTGTCACGGTGACACTGATATAACATTCTGACTGGGGCGAGTTTGATGGTGATACCACGCTCCTTTTCGATAGGATTACTATCCATGAGACGAACTGTCCCACCTAGGCTAACCGTACCGGTAGCCTCGAGGAGACGATCGGTAAGCGTAGTTTTGCCATGGTCAATGTGGGCAATAATAGAGAAATTACGAATGTTTAAAGTCATAAATCCTTTGATTATACAGGGGTTTTACGAGGTTTCGAGTGTTTCACCAGATTGAGCAAGAGCTTTGTGCCAACCACCGATCTTGCGGGCTAGGCGGGCAAAAACCCCGAGCTCGGCGATATTGAAGATATAAGAGAGAAAAAGATAGACGAGAAGTCCAATCAGTCCCACAGTCAAAGTCAAGAGGATTAAGGGAATGGTACGGGTAGTATCGAAGATTAAGTTATCCAAAACCCGCAGAGGAATCCAAAGAGCTACTGAGGTAATAAGGGTGATTAAGAGCATTTTGGAAAAAGGACGCAGGAGGTTGGCAGGAGAAAAATTGGCTAAATTATAGAGCAAGCTAGTGAGAATAACTGTTTCGATGAGGGAGGCTATCGAGATTGCAACGGCCATCCCCAATACTCCGGATTTGATCACAAATAAAAAGTAGTAACTCAAGCTGACGTTAGTAATTGTGGCTAACAAATTAACGACGAACGGGGTCGTGGTGTTGTGAAGGGCATAAAAGACGCGAATCAAGACATGGGTCAAAGAGCGGGCACAGATAGAGATCGCCAAGATGGCGACTAACTTGCCGGTTAAAACTGTTTCGGCCCAAGGAAAAGAATCGGCTCCATATGCCAGACGAACCAAGGGGATGCGCAAGATTAAGATCATGACGCTGGCGGGAAGAGCAAGGTAGAGCATTTCGAGGATAGTATTGTTGACCATAGTAGCAAGGCTGGAGAGATCGTTTTTAGAGGTGACTTTGGTGAAGAAAGGCAGAGAGGCTTGGCCAATGGGGATCCCGATTAGGCGCACTGGTAGGTTGGCTAGTTGCTGAGCGATCGAGATCAGAGTAATTGTCCCGACGGAAAGCCAACTAGAGAACATAAGAATCGCAGTAGCTTCTATTTGGACAAGCGAAAGAGTCAAAACGCGTGGGAGCATCAAGCGTTTCATCTCACGGACGGCATCATGACTCGTGTTCCAAGTCAAATGGTAACGAAAATCAAGTTTGTGAGCAAGGGGAAGTTGGGCTAGAAGATGGAGACTGGCACCAATGACCACACCAATAGCCGGTCCATAAATCCCGAGGGTTTTACCCAAGAGAAGAATACCCAGAATGATACCAAAGTTGTAGAGGATGGGAGAGAGGGCGGGGATCAAAAAACGTTGATGAGACTGAATGACGCCGGTTAAAAAAGAGGAGAAGCCAAAAAATAGTTGGGCAGAAGCCATGATACGAGTTAGGTTGACCATAAGGGTCAGTTGAGTAGTGTTGAATCCGCCGGCAATTAAATGACTCAAAGGATAGGCAAAAATAATAATCAGAATGGATAAACAAACCATGACAGCCATAATGACGTTGATCATGGAAGAAGCGATAAGGTTGCTTTCATCCTTGTTACCTAGATAGCGACTAAAAACCGGAATAAAGGCAGAGGAAAGTGCACCCACGATGATAATCTGAAAAACCATATCGGGTAAGCGGAAAGCAGCCCAAAAAACATCAACGATCGCGGGGTCAGCGTAGAAAAATTGGATCAAGAGCCTGGTACGAATGAGCCCGAGGACGGATGAAGCGAGAGTGGCTGCCATGATGATGGTGGCGGCCGAGAGGATAGACGAGCTTTCTTTTTCGAGAAGATCCTTACCATTGTTGAACCAACGTTTGAACATATGTATAGGGTACCATAGGGTTGCACGCCTGAATACCTTGAGTTATAATCTCCTCATGCCGATAACTAAATCAGCGATCAAAAAGCAAAGAGTGGATAAAAAGCGCACCAAGCAAAATTTGCCACTACTTGGTCGCGTGAAGACCTCAATTAAAGAAGCTCGCCTCAAGACAACTCCAGGGAAGCTCAAGTCCGTATACTCGGCCCTCGATAGAGCAGTAAAACATCATTTGGTACCCAAACGACGCGCTGCAAGACTCAAATCGAGAATCGCAAAAAAGAGTAAAAAGAACTAGAGTTTGATATGATGGAGGTATGAGACTGCCTGCCTTCTTTGGTCATAAGCGATCGATCAATTTGTTGCCGAGAGACGCGTTTGAGTCAAGTACCTTGGGGGTGATCCTCTCGTGGGCACTCGTGTTTGGGAAGTGGGCAGTAATCTTGACCCAATTGATTGTTATGGGGACGTTTTTGTGGAGATTTTCGCTCGACCGAGAGTTAACGGATCTACGCAAGACCATTATTAAAGAAGTGGCGATAGTCAAGTCCTATGATCAGATCGAACGGGATTTTATCTTGGCACAAAAACAAGTAGCGCAAATTAAGACTACCATCAGCGATCAAGATCAATTGCTACTGGCCATTGCAGACATATCGAAAGTAACGCCACCAGGAGTTTGGTTTGACCGGATGATAATCTCACCTAGCGATATTTCGCTCACTGCCTATGCGGTTACTTTACCCAGTTTCGGACAGTTTTTGACATTGGTACAAAATAACCCAAATTTTTCGCAAGTAACAGTAAGTAAGATCGAGAGTTCTGAACTTGATGGAGCGTCCGTACAGTTTGAGATGGCGATGACGATAAAGCCAATTACAGAGGATAAAAAATGAAGATAACCGGTCAACATTACACAAGAGACCTGCGGAGATATTACCGTATGCCTGCTACCCAGATGTCACTGACGGTTGTTTTGTCGTTGTTTATCATGGCGGTGTTTATCGTATTGGCCTTGCGACCAACGATGGTGGCAATAGTCAAACTACAAAAAACAATAACAGAAGCGAGAAAGACAGTGGAGCAATTAGAAATAAAAGTGGGTGGCCTGGAAAAAGTAGCTAGTCAGCTCGAAATAATGAAGATGGCACTGCCCGCCCTGAACATGAGTATTACAAATAATGGAGCTGGATATGACCCCCTCAACCCCCAAATAGAGCTCTTGGCCAACCAGGTAGGAGCCCAGTTGCAGAGTGAGTCAATGGGGCCAACTCTCTTGTACTCAAGAGTTATGACTCCTTTTGTACCAAAGAAAGATCAGGGGGTAGTGAGTTTCCCCTTGTCACTACGAGTTACAGGTAACTATCAAGCAGTCATCATGTTTTTAACTCAATTATTAAAGCTAGAGCGTCTGGTGGGGGTAACTATGGTCACAATCACTAGGGAGTCTGGATCTAGAGGGGAAAATGTGAGCGTGGCGATGAGTATTACGGGCGAAGCCTACTATTTGGCTAACGAGGCCCAGCTTAAGACAGCTCTAACTGAACAAAAGGGGGATAAATAATGGCTGGACGTAGTGACATTATGGTGCATAGAGCGGTGTATCAAATTGCAGTAATGACGATGGTTGCGGCCCTGGCGTGGCTTGGTGTGGGGATCTACCAGGCATATTTCCAGCCGACCGAGGTGGAGGTGGATGAGACCACGTTAGAGCCAATTAGTCCTAATATTGACCAGGGAGTGATACAGAGAATTATGGAGCGTGGTAGGATTAATGAAGACGGAGCAAGATGAGTTTATTGATGAAAAGGATACCCACATTACTCGGGCTGTTACTCGTTGTGGCAATGGTGATTTTCGGGTTTTATTACTACAACAACTCTAACCCAAAAATTGCTAGTACGATTACTCCCCAAAAAGTGAAAATTACAAATGTGGCAGATAGTAAATTTAGTGTATCGTGGATTACCAGTGTCGAGACGGCTGGGGTGGTGGAGTATGGTCAGGAAGGAGAAAAGTTGACCAAACTAGCAAGTGACGAGAGAGACCAGGGACAGTCAACTGGATTGTACCAAACCCACCATATCACAATCGAAGAACTCCAACCTAGTACCAAATATTTTTTCCAGATTAAGTCAGGGGAAAAAATGACTAATTTTGATAATCTGGGTAGTCCGTATACGGTGACAACAGGGCCAGTTATTGGATTTACTCCAGTTTCGAGAAATTTTTATGGGACTATAGAGCTACCTTCGAAACAATCGCCGAAAGGAACAATAGTGTATGTGGCATTACCGGGAGCAGCGGTAGCCTCAACGCTTGTAAATGCCAGTGGGAACTATGCAGTCACCCTGTCCACCATGAGAACAAGTGATTTGCGAGGTTATGTTCAATTTGACCCCTCTGCAACAATCGCAAGTGTAACTCTGGAGTCGGGTGGACAACAGTCAATGGCGACGGTATCGCTATCCAATGTGGCACCAGTGCCCACAATTACCTTGGGGGAAAACGTTGATTTCCGTAATTCCCCTGGAGTAACACAAACCCCAGTGGTAGCTGAATTAGTCCCCAAAGCAGAAATTCCCACGATCTTTAATGTAGAACCACTCACGGGGGGAAATGAGATTAACGCGGTGGGAACATCAACGGTGACCCTACTAAATCCAAGTGTAAATGGAGAAACGCTAGCCAGTTTGCGACCAGAGTTCCGAGGGATGGGACCAGTGGGAAAGATTTTGACGATTGCGATTGCAGGTCAGAGGGCTGTGAGCGACACGGTGGTTATTGCGACGGATGGAACATGGAGCTATGCTCCTGCAAGTGATTTGAAAGTTGGGACACAGACTATTACAGTTTCTTATTTGGGGAGCGGAGGAACTGAACAAAAGATTGAGAGGACATTTGTGATCGCAAAGAGCGGGGCTGGCGGAGAGCCAGCGTTTGTGGCGACTCCTTCGGCTTCTAAAAAAGCCTCCCCTACCCCCGTGGCGAGCGAAAGAGCCGCCATGCCAGCGACTGAATCGGGAGTACCGGTAACGGGAGTGATTACCAATACAATAATGCTGGGATTGACGGGGATATTGACCCTGGTCTTGGGGATAGTTTTGTTATTTTAATTTTTGATAATGAGGATAGAGCGGTGACAAAAACCTGGGTAAGATATATTCTGGCAATTTGTGTTTTGTTAGTATTGTGGTGGCAAGCACGACAATCAATTTGGAATTCCCATTTGCAGGTTGATGTTTGGGTGTCGTGGCAACGGATCGAGTATTGGCTGGGACACAATCATTCTTTCGCCGGCATGCTGGGGAACGAGATATTGCCAATGACCTTGTTGTACGTATTATTACCCATGAGGATGATACCCGTTAACTTGGTAAGTTATGCCAATTACTTGCCGGTGGCAATGTTAATTAACTTGATCGTGGTAGGACTACATTTGCCTTTGATAAAAAGAAAAACTATTTTTTTGATTAGTTTGTTGTGCTTTGGCCCAATTTTATTGTTTCGTTTTGACGGCATGGTAACTTTGGTGATGTTATTGTCTTTGATTGCTTTTGTTAAACAAAAATATCCCCAAAGTGGATTTTGGTTGGGACTAGCAACGGGGATGAAGGTGTTCCCGATAATTCTATTACCCTATTTGGTGATGATTTTATTGAGACAAAAACAACTGAAGCAATTGTTGCGCTGGCTGATTTGTTTCGGAGAGGCTCTGTTGATACCGGTCATAATCTATTTATTCATGGGGGGAAACTTGGAACAAGTTGGGGCGGCTTTGTCATTTCATGGTCAAAAACTAATTAGTATAGAGAGTATACCGGGTAGCTTGATCACCGGCTGGTCGCTTATTGTCAATGGAGTTCCTCCAGCTATGATACCAGGTAACGGGATCTGGGCGGTGGCGGGACCGGCAGAATTATTTAATCGTTTGTGGGTATTGCCAGTAGCGGTAACTTATTACTGGGTTTGGCGGAGTCGGAGCTTGGTGAATACTTTTAAGTGGATAGTCCCGCTGGGGTTGATGATGATATTTCTGATTTTTTCGAAGAACTTAAATCCCCAATATCTCTGGTGGTTTATGATTTTTTTGCCGATGGTGAAGTTGAATCGAAGTGAATGGGGGGTGATTTTGGCCGTAGCATTGCTTAATCAATTAGTGTTTCCGATATTTTATACAACATTGACAGATAATTTTTTCCTCCAAAACAGAGATTACTGGATATATTATTTGCTGATGCTGCGGAATATTGGGCTCATGGTGATTACGTATTTGATTACCCAGAGATTGTGGTTTAATTCATCAAAGGCTGATGATTGAGATGATGACAAAAAATGCATTGAGAGTGTTAATAATAGTTTTCTTGATTAAGTTGGCATTTGCATTGTTGCCGAGTTTTGAAGTAGATATGGGGGCGTGGCTGGCGTGGGCGAGTAGACTGACACAGATTGGAACCGCTAACTTTTATAGTGATAGCGTGTGGACCCAGTACACCCCGGGTTTTTTGTATTGGTTGTGGTTTATTGGAAATCTAGGTTGGATACATCCTCTGGCAATTAAAATCCCGGTAATTATTGCGGATATTCTGACTGGCTGGTTGATTTGGCAAGTAGTAAGAAAGGTTAATCTTCGCTGGGCAAGTCTTGTGGCAATATTGTATGTTCTGAATCCCGTGATTATTTTTGATGGATCAGTATGGGGACAAATTGATGGAATAATGACGTTCTTTATGTTTTTATCAGCCTACTTATTGATCGAGAGAAAAAATAGTTACTGGAGTTGGATGATGGCGGGAGTAGCGATGTTGATGAAGCCACAGGCCATGGCAATTGTTCCACTGCTTGCGCTGATAACTTTGATTCGGTATGGATGGAAAAAATTGATAGTGTCAGGTTGCCTTGGCATATTGGTGGTGGTGATTGGATTTTATCCTTTTTACCCAACAAACCCAGTGTTGGGGATATTTGAGCTACTCCAAAAGATGGGGGTTTCTTATTCGTATACATCGCTGTTTGCTTTTAACTGGTGGTCGTGGGTGGGTATGTGGAAACCAGACAATACTCTGTGGGGAGGGATTACATTTTTTGGATGGGGGACAATGGGCATGTTGTTGGCATATGGAGCTATTGTAGGGAAATATCGCAATCAACTAAGGCACAATGCAACAGTATATTTGCTATTGGCTTTGGCGTGTTTCATCTTTTTTCTTTTCCCAACAAGAGTCCACGAAAGATATTTATTCCCTATGTTTGCCTACTTAATTACTTATACCGGATTGAGACAACAAAAGTCGTTGCTGTGGATTGTGGGGATTACTTCGGCAATATATTTAGCCAATCTTTACCTGCCATACTCTTATTATGAACAAACAACAAATATTCTTAAGAATGAGGGGTTACAAAACTTGATCGAGAGATTTGCACCGGTCATGGCGGCGCTTTTGACAATTGTCTTTGGTATCCTGACTTTTTGGGAAGAATTAAGTGCAAAATTTGGTTATTTCCAGGTTGGAAAAAGGCGGAAAAAGAAATCCCAATATTTAACTGGCAGGGGGAATCCATAGAGCATTGGAGAGACGAGAATTAAACCAATCGAACATACAATTATTAAACTATTACGGAGGCGAGGAGGAAGCGAGGAAAGCCAGGTGGCGAGAATAACACAGAGAAAGCTCGCGCTAGGGAGGTAGTGGTAGTAAAACATGATCCGAGGCGAGAAGATCCAGGGGATAACTAGTATTAAGTATAAAGTATTAAGTATTAAGTGTGGGAATTTGAAAAATTTGGTTAACTGCAGAACAAAAGCAACCAAACCAAGCCAAAGGATAAGCGGGTTGCCTTGGACGAAAATGTGAGAAATACTGTCCCCTGCGTAGTCTACCCAGTACCAAACGGGACGAGCAGCAAAAATCCATTCACGGGGAGTTGATTGATAAGCATGAGTTGCAACCAGATGAGTATGGTAGTACCACATTTGGCGGTGAAGCTCGATAAATTGCGCCCAAGTGTGACCGGCCAAAATAAAAGGAGCAAAAGTTAGAACGTAGACTGCTGATGAAATCAGCAGCAAACGTATTATGTATATAGTATTAGGTATTAGGTATGATAAAGTAAATTTCACTTTATTTTGATGGAGATAAATGAGGGCCAGGGGGATCATGCCGTAAAGAGCGCTCCATTTGGAGCCAAGAGCCAGGCCATAGAGGACAGCGGCTGTTTTCCAGCGAGAGGTCACGCCAGCGTAGAGCGCCCAGATGTAAAAAGCCAGTAGATAAATGTCGTTCATGGCGACGCGAGATTGAGCGATGTGAGTACCCTCAATGCTGACTAAGAAAGCTGACAAGAGTGCGATAGATTTGTTTTTGGTGAGTTTGAGGACAAACAAATATAGACCCAGAATACTAACAACTCCAAAGGCGGTAGAACCAACACGCCAGCCAAAACTGTTCTGCCCAAAGAGGAACATACCAAGTACCATGCCATACTTGGCAACTCCCGGATGGGTCCATTCATAGGCCACACCTTCGGGAGGAGTGGTCCACCACTCCCAAGCTTCAATATGACCAGCAAGATACTCCCTGGCAGTAAAAGCATGATAAACCTCATCAAAGATATAGACTGGCGGATGACCTAGATTAACGAAACGGAGGATGGAGGCGACAATTAAGATACCAATGAGGTATTTATTGAGTCTGAAGTTCTTTAGCCACATAGGCGTGGATATCCTCAAAACTTGTTTTGGGTATAAGCACCCACTGACCCGAATAGGGGGCAGTATTTTTGGGACTCACGAAAAGGCCCGTTAGATCCAGAGAGCGCGCGGGAGTCTCCCCCTGCGAATAATTTAAGAAAAGGCGGATAAAGGCCCCAATTTCGAGATTATTCATGTCGGTCACGAGAGAGTTTTGCAGGTTACCCAAGAGACTTTGGAGGGTAGAGAGATTTAGGAGAGTTGAGGAGGAAAGAAGTCTGGTTTTAAAAGCAACAATGACTTGTTCTTGGCGAGTTGAGCGGGCGAAATCGGTCCCCTCTTCCCCCACGGCGTGGCGAGAGCGGGCAAATTTGAGGGCGGTGGCACCATCTAAATGAAGGGGGCCTGCATCGAAATGAAGGTGTTCGTAACGAGCACTTTCTGGCTGGGCATTTTCCTGACCAGGAATGGGGTAGAGATAGTCGTCAAAGGCACGCTTGACCTCAACATCGATGCCCCCTATGGCATCAACCATCCGCTGAAAACCCTGGAAATCTAACGTCACGGCATAGTGAATAGGCAGCCCCACAAGTTCCGAGACGGTTGATTTGGTCAGGGGGATACCCCCGTAATGATAGGCGGTGTTAATCTTGGAGGCAAACGAGGGCACCCAAATATCGCGAGGAAGAGGGATAAGAGTCAAGGCAGAAGTGGAGTGAGCATAAGAGAAAATAATCATGCTGTCAGTCAAATCTCCCCCTGGATGGGAGTCTCCACCAACCCCCAAAAACACCACATTGGTACGCCCACTGTCGGTACGCAAATTGCCCTCCGGGCTCCTGGTGATACCGGTGACCACCTGCCCTCCTTGTTGGACGCGATAATATTGCCAGAACGCCACCATGAGAAACAAACCAGCGCAAGCTAGAAGAAGAAAGCGGTTAATTTTTGACATGAGACAACTGGGCAATAATTTGATTAAAACTGACAGGATTAAGACACGCAGTCGAGATAATAACGCCAGAGAGGCCTAGGGATAGCAAACTGGTAAGATTGTCTGCGTTGACGGAACCACCATACATAACTTTCCCCGTATTAAATATTTGCTTGATTTGAGAGGTAATATTGCCAATATCCTCAAGGGGAGCCGTAACGGACCCGCCAATGTCAGAAGGGGGTTCGTAACAAAAATAACAAGAGGCGATAAGCCCATCATCTAAGGTGGCGCGATCTGGAACGAGGTCCTCTTTGCGGAGACAAATAATGGGGGTAATCCCGACTTCGATTAACTCTTTGACTTTGGCAGCAACGTCGAGGGCGGTTTCGTGGAAATAATGGCGACGCTCGGAGTGACCGACAAGACAATAGCGCACATCCAACTCCTGAAGTTGGGTAGCATTGATGGCACCGGTGTAACTGCCAGGAGGGAAGGGGGAGACGTCTTGAGCGGCGAGAGCAATGGAGGATGGACGATGATCAATGGCCAGATGGGTAAAACTGGGAGCAACAATTATTGTGGAGGGAGAATCCTGGGCAACGGGGGCGACGACAGAAATCCAAGACTTCACTTCGCTTGAGTTTTTGTGGGATTTGAAATTGGCAACGACGAGAAACGACATAGAGTTGGTATTAAGTATTAAGTATTTGGTAGTAAGTATAACGCAAGAGGAGAAATTAGGGTAATATGAAGGACATGACAAATTATTTGGATGAACTCAACGAAGACCAGCGCAAGGCCGTCCTCCACACCGGGACTCCCCTGCTCATTATGGCAGGAGCTGGGTCGGGCAAAACCAAGACTCTTACTTACAGGGCAGCACACCTCATCCACTCCCAAGTAATCAGACCAGATCAACTCTTGATGGTAACATTCACCAACAAGGCAGCAGGTGAAATGCGTGAACGCGTGGTAAAGATTGCTCAAGTTTACTTGCCCCATGTCGGAACTTTCCATTCGATGGCGGCGCGGATTTTGCGTAAAGAAGCTCAGGGCGCTGATCTCTCGAATGATTTTGTGATCTATGATACGGCTGATCAGGAGGATTTGATAAAAGAAATCAGCGAAGGATTACAGCTAGATTCCAAACGATTCCGACCACGCGCATTGCTTTCTGCAATCTCTAGCGCCAAGCAAGAACTGGTTACAGCTGAACAATATTTAGAGATGGCTAGGGGGCCATTCCAGGAAGTGGCGGCACAGGTTTATACGAAATATCAAAAACAACTTAAAGTTTATGGGGCACTAGATTTTGACGACCTGTTGTTACAAACCGTCAAGATGTGGCAAAACAACAAGGAAATACTCTCTCGTTACCAAGAACTGTTTCGCTACATATTTGTGGATGAATACCAAGATACCAATACTGCCCAGTATTTATTTACGACCCTGTTGGCTGGAAAATATAAGCAACTCACGGTCGTGGGAGATGCTTCGCAATCGATTTATCGCTGGCGCGGGGCTGACTACCGCAATATGGCCAAACTCAAGCGGGAGTATCCTGACCTGACGGAAATCCGCCTCTCTCGCAACTATCGCTCGACCCAAAATATCTTGGATGCTGCAACCCAAGTCATCGAAAATAACAAGAATCATCCAATCCTTTCGCTCTGGACGGAGACGGGGGCGGGCGAGAAGATCACGCTGATTGAGGCATATAGCGGTAGTGATGAAGCGGCGCGAATCACGGCCGAGATCACAAAACTGCACGAGAAGCATGACTGGAATGAGATCGCACTTTTATACAGGACAAATGCACAGTCGCGGGCGATTGAAGAGAGCTTTATCCGGGCTGGAATCCCTTATGTCCTCATAGGTGGCACCAAGTTTTACGAGCGAAAAGAAATCAAAGACCTTCTCGCATACTTGCGGATACTGTTGAACCCAAAAGACGGAGTTAGTACGGCCCGAGCGGAGAAGCTGGGGAAGAGAAGATTGGCAATGGTACGGGCACTCGGAGAAAAGTTAGACGTCAAAGCGACACCGCCAGCGGAAACTCTCGGGATGATACTAGAAGCTTCAAAATATCTGGAACAGTTTGAGGAAGAAGTGGAAGAGGATCTCTCCCGGATTGAGAACATAAAAGAGCTACAGGCGGTCGCAACGGAGTTTAATAATATGGCTGAGTTTTTGGAAAATGTGGCTCTAGTACAAGCGGAATATTATGAAGGAGAAAAGTTGGGGAGAGGTGAGAAGCGAGATGCAGTCACGCTGATGACTTTACACGCAGCCAAGGGACTGGAGTTCAGAATCGTGTTTCTCATCGGGATGGAAGAGGGACTGTTCCCCCACTCCCGGTCTCTCATGGAGATCGAAGAAATGGAGGAGGAGCGCAGACTCGCGTACGTGGGGATCACGAGAGCGAAGGAGAAATTATATTTGAGCTGGGCAAAACAGAGAAATATTTGGGGGAACACGGGGTATCAAGTTCGAAGTAGGTTTGTGGATGAGATCCCCCCTTCGCTTTTTCAAGCTACGGAGGGGCAAGCGGGAGACAAATGGAATACGAAAAAATCGGGCGTAAAGATAAATAGCTTGGATGATTCCACTTTGGATGATTTTTTGTCGGGGAATATGTCGGTTGAGGAATTGTTAAATAGATAAGATAGAATAAGGCTATGGATAAAGTACAACATCCGCTACAAAGCTGGGAGTGGGGAGAGTTCCGTAAGCTAACGGGGGTTAGGGTGGTGCGGGAGGGAGGGATCCAGGTAACAATTCACAAGATCCCACATACATCGTGGAATATTGGCTATTGTCCCAAAACCGGCGTGATCAACGGGGAAATGGTGCAAACATTGCAGCAAATCGCAAAAGAAAATGCTTGCATAATGATCAAGTGTGAACCAAAAATAGAAGTGACACAGTCGCACAGTGACACTGTGACACTGCAAAAATTGGGGTTTGTGGCGGGGAGACCATTGTTTACCAAATACAATTTTGTGTTAGATGTGAGCCCAAGCGAGACAGAATTGTTGGCTAACTTTAAACCCAAAACTCGTTACAACATTCGCGTAGCGGAGAAACATGGAGTAAGGGTAGAGATAGATAATAGTAGTGAGGCATTTGCAAAATATTTGGAGCTAACAGAAGAGACTACCAAGAGACAAGGGTTTTATGCCCATGGCCGTGATTACCACCAAAAAATGTGGAAAGTTCTTTGCAAAGCGGAAATCGCACATTTGTTGGTGGCGAAATACCAAGGACAAATCATTACAACTTGGGTGTTGTTTAAATATGGTGACACGCTTTATTACCCATATGGAGCTTCGACGCGGGAACACAGAGAGGTGATGGCGAATAATTTGGTCATGTGGGAGGCAATCAAACTCGCCAAGAAATGGAAACTAAAGTACCTAGATATGTGGGGGGCTCTCGGCCCAGACCCCGACCCCAATGATCCGTGGTATGGCTTCCACACATTCAAGTCGGGCTACGGAGCACGTCACGTGGAATATATTGGGACGTGGGATTACGTCGCCAAACCGGTGTTGTACAAAATCTATCGAATAGTTGAACGGTTGAGGTGGTGGTGGTTAAGATACAAGAAGGGTCGTGACTAAAGGCAGGTAAAGAGAATAGCCACGACCCAACATGTTTACTTTTTTTTCTTGGCAACTTTTCTTTTGGCAACTTTTTTGATCGTTTTTCTTTTGGTGGTCTTACGGACAACTTTTTTTACGCGGCGTTTGGCCACTTTGCGTTTGACAACTTTTTTGGCTTTCTTTTTTGGCATGAAATTTTCACCTCCTTTGGTAATTGAACGATAAATAATTATTTATTGCGTTCTACTGATATTGTGCACTCGGTAATGAGGGCCGCGATCGCACCAACCACGACTAGTGGGGGGAGAATAAGAGCACCTATCACACCGGCGGTGACGGGGAGGGAGAGGATGGTTTTACCCTTGTTGTCTTTGACGGTGATTTTCCTCACGTTCCCCTCTTTGATCAGGGCTTTGACTTTACTCAATACCTTTTTACCTTCGACCTTGAATTCTTCTTGTTGTTTTTTACTGACTAAAGGTTTCTTGGATGTTCGCTTTTTGGTTGTCATATTGTCCTTTACAAAAATGTTTATGTAACAACTTAATTAAATCACACAATGTGAATTGTATATATAGCAATTGAATGTGCAACAAATAAAAACTAGAGCGGATATTCTGCGACGAGCGGTGATTTAATTTGTAATTCTTTAAGATTTGAATAATGGTGTTGTTTGAGTGCTACGATATCCCATTCTTCGTCGATATTTTCCCAGGGAAAAAGTAATTCTGATTTGTAGCCATTAACAATTCCCAATTCTTTACACTGGGAATCAGTTAATTCTTTGCAACAATTAGTTAGATTGCCGTAGAACGAAACCTCGGCGTCGACAACGACATCCTGATATTTGTAATCCATATTGGAGGCACCATAAATAATACGGGAATTGGGAAATGCTTGTCTTAGATCTTGGGCCGCATATTTTGCTTGATTGCCGTAACAATGATTGCCTTCGATTAAGAGAATGGTCGGATTTTTGACAGGCAATGATTGGGGATCTATTGATAATAATCTACGGAGCTGGCACTTGCCCGGAGTGAAAAAATATTTGTACTGGACGGGGAGGATGGTAAGGACATCGAGCGCGTAGGCGAGGAAAGTCGCGGGGATATTGCCACCGCGGAGGATGGGGACAACGGCGTCGATAGTAAGTTTATTGTCTTTGACGTAGCCTAATACTTTGTCAGTGAGAGTTTTCAATTCTGGTTCGTACTCTGACCAGGATTGGACGTGATAGTTATCTTTTTTGTATTTTTTGAGGGTGTCTTTGAGAAGGTTGGGGTCTTGCATAGTAGATATTATACAAGCAAAATAATGCCGGTGGTGGTGATGAGGCCAGCCAAGAATTTAATCAATTTATGATCGCGTTCACCTAGAATAAATATGCCGGAAAAAATGCTAAGCGTGGCAACACCCTGAGAGATTCCCGTAACTTGTCCTGCAGGAGCGAGATGGAGGGCGGTAACGAGAGTGAACATGGTGAGGGCGTTGAAAAGGGAGGCAGCAAATAGTGGCCGCATAACAGGAACTAAGTTGTGAGAGATCCGAGTACGACCATTGCGCATGATTACGGGAATAAAGAGAGCGGCAGGAATAGAAAATAAAATAGTAATCATACTCGAAGAAGCGTAAACCGAAGCTTGTTTCACAAAAACATTAGAACAAGCATTGACTAAGGAAAACACAAGAGCATAAATGAGACCTCGGCGGGAGCCATTATTATGGATGAAGTAGATCAATGAGCAACCGAGGAAGATAACGAGAATACCTAAATATTGGAGAGGAGACAAGATTTCTCCGAGGATCAGAAATCCAACAATGGGAGTCCAGATGATACGGAGGCGGGTAAAAATAGAAGAAAGGGAGAGATCGGAATGAGAATGCATTTTCATGAATAGATAGACGGAGACTAATTCGGTGAAACCCATGAGAAGAAAGGCTCTGGCACTGGCCCAAGACCAGATCACTTGGTAATCAAAGAGGAGGAAGGGAAGGAAAATGAGGATGCGCATGATCTCAAAGAGCCAGGCATAGACCGTGGAGTCGTGGCCTTTTTGGAGAGTTTGGCGATTAAAAGTGTTGAAGCCGATTGTGCCGAGTCCGGCAAGGATCGCGAGGGGGAGGTAGTGGGTAAACATTATTTAAGTTTATACCTTTTGATTTTTTCACAAGCGGAGTCAGCAGTGACTACCACTGGAGTTAATACCGTGGCACTTGCTCGGCTGCTGGATAGATGTGAGTGAAATTGATATAACATAAAGCTGTAAGGCCTGTCTTGCAGAGTCAAGATAAAATAATGATATGAGTCTGCCTTTATGGGTTGAAAATCCAGGCATATATTTAGGGAGAGAATTAAATGATGGAGTTTTGATTTCTGGTCCGATTACAGTGAAGGATGCGGGGAGAGAAGTAGCTAAAGCAACACAAAATATGGAGGGGCGGGTGATAATGTACAAGAGCAAAAACGGTAAACCCCCAATATTGGAAATTATAATGGAGCTGTTGTATCGAGGAGCTGCGGGATAGCTGACCTCAGATAATGTTGGCGGGCCGAGGGCGTCAACTTTTCGATGGCGTAGCGGAGCATGGTGCGGGGCATCTTTCCCGCGTGTGTATCGAGAAATTGTAAAAGCAGAGTTTGATCTTTTTTCCCCACTTCCCGGAGCGTCCAACCTACCGCTTTGTGAATTAAATCGTGAGAGTCGTCGCGAAGTAATTGGGCTAGGTGAAGGGCATCCGCATAATCACCTTGAGCGATAAAAGCGAAGGTAGCAATAATACTAATTCGCCGCTCCCAGAGACTTTTTGATTTGACTAGGCGATACAAAACATCGCGAGGACGTGTGAGGAGATAGTCACCAATGATTTTGTGGGCGCTAGAATCGACCAAATCCCAGTTGTTGATGAACGACGTATTGGCGAGATAAAGTTGGTAGATTTGTTTTTGATCAGAATGGTGTTGATATTTGGCAACCAGGATGAGGAGAGCGGTGAGGCGAGCTTCGTGAAAAGAGTTGTGGAGCAGGAGAATGGTACCCTTGAGAGAGAGTGTGCGCCAGTATTGATTGACGGTTGAGCGGATCTGGGGGACAGTCAGACCGAGAAACTTGTCCCCTTCTCCGTACTCCCCTACGCCAGTTTTGAAAAAGCGCAAAGAGTGAGTAGCCCTGGCTGGATCACGCAGTTTTTTTAGATGAGAGAGAATGTTTGAGGGAGACATAGTAATGATTATTTTAGCAGGCCTACGAGGTTACACCTTGAAGTTACAAGGTAATATTTTTGGTCTATAGTAACTTTGTGGCAGATACTTTACTGGAAACGATGACACAAGATTCCCCTGCCGGTCTGGTAGTACCGATCGGGACCGAGCTGGATGGTCAAGATTTTAGCTTAGATTTGGCAAGAAGCGAGAGTTTGCTGATTAGCTACCCCAAATGGATGACGATCGACCCCACCATTATCCGCAACATCCTCGACTACATGCTGGCGAAGAATAAACCAGAAGAAATGCGACTGATTCTGGTTGACCTGTGTGAGGTAGGACTCAAATCCTACGACGGGGATGATCACCTGCTGACCCCAGTGATTGAGGAAGTCGAGCGGGTCATATCCGCCCACCAGTGGATCAACAAAGAAATACAGAAACGCCTAGACTTATTTGCACAAAGTGGGGTGAAATCGATTGAAGAGTACAACCTAGAGTCTGGCTTTACGGCGATGGAGTACATTCTCGTAGTCGATGTCGATATATCCGAGATGGTGATGGCGGCCCCATCATATATCTATGGGCTGATGGAGCGGATCATGCCAAACGCGCGGATGACTGGCTTTATCATGACGGCGACCACTAAGCATCCCCGCGACCTGATGTCCAAGCTGTACCGGAATCGGATCACTTATAGTGGGAATGATGAAGTGGGGATTGTGAACTACCTGCCTTACGGTAGCAGTGAGAGCAAGAAGATTAGGTTGACGGATACGATTTGAGGATCACCCTGGGTTTTACCCCAACAGAGGGGCCGATCACTCCCTCGCGCTCCAACTGGTCCATGAGTTTGGCGGAGCGGTTGTAGCCGAGGGAAAATTTCTTTTGGATATATGAGGTGCTGACTTTACCTGTTTTGCTGATTACCTTCCATACTTCGTCGTACAGGGGATCGGGATCGGTCGGCTCGTCTACGGCATAATTGGACCTTTTGGGGGTCGGGTATGGGATGTCGATCTTGCGTCTATTAGCTTCGGGCTCTTCGTAGAGCAGGTGCGCGACCATTTTCTCCAGGATAATGACCCGGTTGGTCAATTCCTCTACGTGTTTCTCAAGATAAGTTTGTGTCATCTTATAGTTAGTTATAGCACATCTGCTTTACTGCCAAGTTCTACCCTACGAGGTCTCACCTTGAAGTTCACGAAATTACCAGACAGCCGTGCCCGTCCGCCGTGCCACTCCGTAGCTTTTGCGAAGGATGGAAGCTGTTAGGCGAATGAGGGACACACCGGGGGTGATAGCTCACCTCCTCGTGTGTTACGGGGAGGTGAGCTGTTGTCCACCTACTTACTTCGATTGTAAGGCGACTGATTAGTTGGTCTAAGAGAAATTCCTTTCTCTGAGGCCTTTGTTTGCACGGCTCCGGGGCTACGACCCATTTTTAACCCAATTACACGGGTAGGGGTATTCTCTCGCGCAAGAGACCTTAATTGAGTAACCTGGGTAGGCGTCCATGGTTTATTTGCGTTTTTGATCATGTTTAACTCCTATTATTTGTTTGCTAACTTGTATTGAATCTGGGTTACCTTGTAATCCATTTGCTCTATATTCGAGGACAAATTCGCCAATTTATCTTCGATTTGTTGCAACATAGCACCACCATTGAAGTACTCTGTCACTCCGACTGGCGTATTACAACTAGAACATTGGATAAAGTAAAGCTTGAATCGCGAACCATTTGGCTCTACTTCTTCTACTTTATATGAATAGCCACCACATTTTGGACATGTAGTCATAATATTGCTCCTATCATTACATCGCCCTTGCAAGAAAAATAGTTATGTGCCATTATCAATTTGAGTCTAGATAATGGAGGGGGTCGAACGAGAGTTTGTCTCCCTCTATTTTGTAGTTGCGGACAACTAATAATTATCCTTTCGCTCGCCATGCAAAATACTGATTTACACAGTAACCCCTACCCATGGCGCTCGTCAACTAGCAATGAATAGATCAAATATTGACAAAGACTAGAAGCTACCCATAAAATAGGTGGTGCTCCATTGATTGTTAATGAAAAACTTTCGGGGGTCTATTTTAAAAGTTCGTATTGAAACAATTTGTTTGCGATGTAGTTATCGTAATATTGATCTAACATTAGTTTTAGAGTTTTGAGACTGTTATTGAGCATGACGTAGTCATAAACTTTCTTTTTATTGCCGTTTATTTCTTGTTCTGTGTAAGTGTTTAGTTCCATTTGAATCTGATATTCACCATAATTGGTGGTAGATATGTAGTTCTTTGTTTTCTTTGCTTCTTCTTTAACTTTTTTCCATTGATCTAAAAGTTCTTCTTCTTCATTATTCAAAACGTATTTTTTAAGAATCTCAGATGCTAATGTATCATGATCAAAACAGAGTTCGTTGCGATATGCTCTACTATCGCTACCAGTAAATGAGACACACTTATTGTAGTGATTGAGACATGTGAAGATTAAACAGGATTTTAGAAAATCAGAATCTTTTGTATATTGGTCTCCACCATCAGCGGATTTGTTGATGATCCCATATTTGTACCACCACCGCTTAACTGGATACTTACCTGCACAGAAGAGTGGTAACTTGTCGATCAAGTTGTCAGTTCTTAAGTAAAAACCATTCGCTCCGTATGGTGCTACGCGCGTTAATATACACTTTAAATCGATGTTTTCAAACCCGAAACCATAAACAGCTAGATATCCAATAATATTACTATTATATTTTGGCAATAATCTGGCTTCTCTATGCGTTTCGTATCCATTGGTGCCACAAATTATTCCCTTTTCGTCAGTTGTGTCTACTCTTCTATCATAATATTTGCTAATTAAACTGAAGGGTTGCTTTACATCTACTGTGATATGGAGATCTTGAATGTTCTTGTCGTCTGCTATGTCGTATACAGGTAATGTTATTATGTCACTCTTCGCATCTATGTTCTTCCACAAGATACAGGTGAGAGCATAGTTGCCTGCGTGAAAGTGTTTACGATTACAAATAAAACCTTGAAGAAATTTTTTGTTAATTAATTTTTGTGTTTGCCAATACTGAGCTTTGCTGAAGAGGACATAATAGTCTGTCGGTTGTCTGAGGTAGAACTTGAAACCAGACCAGATAAATAGATTTGCAAGTTCATTGGTCAGAGTTCCGCGAACTTCCTTTTTCATTTCCTTTAAAACATAGCTTTGTTTCCATTCGTTTTGTGTTTTGCCGCCTGTCTCTACATTTCCAACATCGTTATATGGTGGATTTTCAAATAGAATAATTGTGCATTTTTTATCATTTAGATACGTGTTAATTTTTGCGTCATCAACAAATTTTTGAGCAAGAGCATCTGCTGATGTGACCAATCCGTCTTTAACATCTTTATTCCTATTAATTGTTGGGGGAACTATATATCTAATCTGACCTTTGTAAAGATCGTTAAGTACTACCCATTCGTGATATTCATAGGTCGATAAGATGCAATGTGATAGCTCTTCTTCAGTTAGTTCCGATTCTAGATTACCCGTTCCGGCACATCGGTCAATAATCACGTAGTCGTCCCCAGTTGGAACCATGCTAATAGCTTGTCGAAGCATTTCTACCGCCATTTTTACGTAGGGGATTGGTGTAAAAAATGCACCGAGTTTTTTCTTAATAATATTGTCATTGAGGCAATCCATTAGGTATTTAAATTCAAGATTGTTTTCTTCAATATAGGGATTTATGTATTTAAAATGTGATGGTTTACGAATTTCCTTGAATAGGTCCGTTTTTCTAGCATTTGTCTCGTTATAATATCTGGTGGCAAGGCTGACAATGTTATGGATATCTACGTTCACCTTAATAAATTCGTTTGTCTGGACAACTGTAAGTAGTTGATTTAATCCTTCTATAGAAGAATAATTTATTATTTTGGGATCAGTCTTGGTCCGGAATCCTTCATTGTCCTTGCTCGCTGGACCTGAATAGATCTCGTGTATCTCGGAAAAATAGTCTTGAGATTGATAGACGTATGCAATTTCACTATTTAGAGATACACAAATTATATTTGCGGGGAGATCCTTGCCTTTAATCCTTATCTTGGATAGATACTTAATAGCTTGATATAGGGTTTTGGCTGGCTCGTTAATGATTGGCTTGAATTCAAATATGTTGCCCCTATATACACCGTCATTTGAGTCAACGGTTTCAACAATATCAGCAATTTTTAGACTACTAAAAAAATCCTCTTGTCCATCTCGTTCTGTGAAATAATTTTTCATATTTTTGGTTTACGTAGTTATTATGTTTAGATTATACCTCTTCCTCTAGAGACAGGGGTGATCAAATTATTCGGCGATAATGTTTGGCGTAGTAGGTGAGCTGGGTGGTCTGGATATCGTGTTCGAGTGCGCGGACCTCTACTTTTGTGAAAGTTTCTGTTGGACTGAGATAGGAGTGACCTTCAAACACGAGTTTGCCACCTTTCTTGTCGAAGTAGATTTCTGCGAGGCGACCGTTGATGAGGGCGTAGGACCAATAACTCATGAGGTGGCCAGCTCCTTTCGCCGTAATGCAATTTTTTTGAGATCTTCTTGGGGTTTTAATGATTCGGGTTTGATACCGCGGGAGAGGAGTGTCTGGCGAGTGGCTTTGCTATTTTTAATGACTTCTTCGTTGAGACGATATGATCCACGAAGATTTTTTTCTTTGATATTATGATCTGTCATGGCGAGGGCAAAATCTTTGGCTTTGAGCTCGACCGTGGTGTCAAAGTCTGCTAGTGCGCGTTTTTGTGGGATGCCGCGTTTCTTTTTGAGATCGATTGTCGAGATCCCGCCATAGAGAGCTTTGATATGATTGTCTTTGAAAATACCAAACTCGAACGGGAGTTTGATCCCGCGCTGGTAGACGGTAGATTCGATTTTTCTCTCCGTTTCTTTTAGTTTGGCGCGTGAATCGAGTCGTTTATTCTCCTCAATATATCGCTCGCTTAGCTCTTGCTTGCGTGTCTGGATGGCGAAATAGGTCTGGGCCTGGGCAATCTCAATCTTGCGTGGGTCGCCGTTTTGGGCAACGAGGTAACAGGCGTAGCGAGTAAGCAGGATATCTTTAACTTGCCGAGTGGCTCCCTTTCCAACGGTGATCATGTTACTGACGCCGGTAAAATGATATTTGATTGATTGGTCGCTCTTTTTACATGCTTCTTGTGCTTTTTTTATCACTTCTTGAAAAGTTTGCCATTTAATGTATCCCAAATATGGCATAAGATCGCGTGCAGACCAGTACTCGAGATCTTGTTCAATACGCTTGATTTCGTCGAGACTTTGATTGATGTTGATCAGACTCAATTGTGGTGCCATAGTTCAAATATAGACCGAAGGATAGGCGAAGTCAAGGATTATCCACTAGAGGGAATACCTCTCGGATAACAGTGGTCGCGGAAGTAACATTTCTCACATTTTTTGAGATCGGTGGTGCGGGGGAAGCTTAGGGCGCGGATCTCATGCATCGCGGAGTGAATGACTTTTTTGAGCTCGGTCACTTCTGCTTCGGTGATATGGAAGGAGAGCTGTTTGGGACCCTCGACAAAATCGAGGACGGCCTCGCCAAAGGTAACGTTTTGGAGACGTTTGTCGAGATCAATGAGCAGTTTGTAGAAGGTCAGCTGGCGTTTGAGATCTCCCTGGCTATCCTGAGTGGTGCCTTCGATTTGGCCTACCGTCTTCCCCTTCCCTGTTTTGTAATCAATGACGCGGACAGTACGATCAGCTTGGTCGCTCCACTCAATCCGGTCGACTTTGCCGGTTAAAGTTACGTCGTCCATTTGGACTCGGCTAAACTTTTCTAAAAATAGGGGCTCACGAAAATCGTCGAGGTGAAAATCGTAGTAGGCGGAGAGGATGGTGTCACCTTGGGCGAGGCGGGTAGTAAGGTCGGATTTGGTAATTACTTCGCGCGCGAGGGCGGTGTGGAAGGCGTCCAAGAGGAATTTCTTTGTGGGACGAATACTCGTTTCTTTGAGTTCTTTGTAGAAGAGTTCGAGACTGCGGTGGACGGCAGTGCCGAAAGCGAGGTGGGGCTTTTTGGCGTGGGGAACTCGCAGTAACTTGTCGAGCTTGAACTTGTAGGCACATTCGAGGTAGGTGTTGAGGGCGGTAACGGAGAGGCTAAACTTGTCGACGAGGGCTTGGAGGAAGGCGGATTCTGCCTTAGAGGGAGAAAGAGGTTTGCTGGTGGTGAGTAAGGTCTCAATGTGCTGATGCGCTTCGTCTTCGATCTGCTGGACATCGATTCTTGCGAGATTACTATCCCCCATTTCGGATAAGAACATGCTGGGGACGGCGCCGCGGGAGGAACCATAGCTACTGTAGGAGTTGGCATAGCACAGGGTGAGGTCGGACTTGGCACGGGTCAGGGAGACATAAAAGAGGCGACGCTCGTCCTCGTTCTTTTCTTTATCTCCCAGTTTGACATTTTTGAGAACCCCTTCCGGGAGTGTGAGGAGATTTTTGACCTGGTTGTTGCCCCAGGTTCCGTCAATTGTGCGGTAAAGGTAGACGTGTTCCCACTCCAGACCCTTGGCAGAGTGGGCGGTCGTCAAGGTGACGGAGTCGGGGCTCACGCCAAACTCCGATTCTTCGAGGCGCAGATTGTTCTCTTCCATGAGGTTGAGGTTCCCCATAAAGCCCGCGAGGTCGAGGCCGTGATCAAATCGGTTCATCTGTTTGACCTCGTCAAAGAGAGTATTCAAGCGGGCGAGACGGTGGTGAGCATCGTCTTGTTTGAGCACCCATTTGAGGTAGCCGGATTCGTTTAAAACTTTCTCAAAAAACTCGGAGAAGGTAGAGTTGGCGTCGAGCTCCTGCCAAAGGGCGAGGCTCTTGAGCGTGGCCTCGATCTTGGGCCTGGAAGCGAGGGTGAGGGTATCAAGGTGCGAGGGGTCGGCTAAGATTTCGAAGAGGTTGAGGCGCAAGTCAGAAGCGAGGCGAGAAATTTTGAGGACATCGAGCGAGTCGATGCCAAAAATATCGTAGTGGAGGATGGTAAAGAGATCTTCGTCGTCGTCCTTGGTACGCAGTTCGTGAACAACGCGGAGGATTTTTAAGAAATTGCGGACGGTTGGATCTTCCAAGACATTGGCGCCACCTTGGACCGAGTAGTCGATGCCGTACTTGACTAGCGTGTCAATGATCAAGCGCGACTCACGATTGGTGCGGTAGATGATGGCAATTTGGGCGGGAGAAGTGCCAGATTTTATTTTATTTTTAATGTCTTCTGCGATAAAGATGGTCTCGGCGATACTAGAGCTCACGGCGGCAAGGCGAATTAGTTTCCCCTGCCCCTCCTTGGAGACAAGGTGGGGATCAACACCAGATACCACATCAGAGATGCGCAAGTTGTTGTGACTAATGAGGGAGTCGGCGGCGTCGAGGATGGTTTGGGTGGAGCGGTAATTGGTTTTCAGGGTGACCACGACGGAGTGGGGATAGACTTTAATAAAGGAAAGTTGGTTTTCGATGGAGGCACCCTGAAAACGCATAATGGATTGATCGGGGTCGCCGGTCACAAACACGTTGGCTTGGTCACCCCAGAAACTGGCTAGCAAAAGGAGGAGCTCGTTCTGGGCGGAGTTCGTGTCCTGGTACTCGTCCACGAGAAAATATTGAAAGCGTTCTTGGTAGCTTTGCAATAAATCTGTGTCTGTGCGGAAGGCGGTGACGACGGTATTGATCATGTCTTCAAAATCGAAGCATTGGGATTGCGCTAGTTCTGCTTGATATATCTCGTAGAGGATTTTGAGTTCCCGGTTCTTGGCGAGGTCACGGGTCCGTTTGGTAAGTTCGGATTTTTTTAACTCTTCGGCCTCGGCGGACTTGAGAAAGAGCTCTTCGGCATCCAAGAGCTCGGCGAGTTTATCAGGACCGACACCCTCGCGTTTGAGATCGCTGATGGCACCCAAAATCGCTTTGACGTAGTGGCGGGGGGCGCCGATCGGGCGAAGTGTGGAGAGTACCGCGTGATCCAGTAAATGGTATATGATCTTGAGTTTCTCCAGTTCTGAGAGAGGCTCGGCGGAAGGATCAAGCGTAAAGCGGTCGGGATTATCTTTCATGACTTCGGCACAAAAGCTGTGGAAAGTAGAGATGTGGCAGTAGTAGGCAGTGATGCCGATCATCTGCGTCAACCTAGCGCGCATGGCGCGGGCGCCGGATTCGGTAAAAGTGAGGGCAAGAATGGAAGAAGCGCTGACCTGATCTTTTTGCAAAATGTTGGCGATTCTCAAGGCAAGCGTTTGGGTTTTGCCCGTTCCTGGACCGGCAACTAGCATGACCGGACCATCGATCGTATCGACTGCCTTTTTCTGCTCGGAGTTCAAAGCTTTGTATGCTTTCTGAAAAGCAAGATTTTTAGTTGGTTTTTTCATTTGATTCTTTGAGTAATTGCTTGTCACCCTCGCCACTAGCGAGCTCACGGGAGGAGCTTAATTTTTGGCTGATTTGGTTGAAGTGGGACTGAACATCGCTGAATTTGTTGTAGGCGTTGGTCAAATGAGAGCCGAGGGTAACCAAACCATCTGTCGTTTTGCTAAAGTCTTTTTGTACGCCGCGGAGGAGTTTGAAAACTTCTTTGGCATGGGCCTCGATTTTTTTGCCTTCGAAAGATAAGAGAATGGTTTGAAGGGCGGCGTAGAGCGTGTTGGGGGAGACGGGATAGACACGAGAGGCGCGGGCGAACTCCATCAACTCATCGTCCACCGCCACCTCGTAAAAGACCGATTCGGAGGGGATGTACATAAGGGCAAAATCGAGAGTGCTCTCTTCTGGCAAGATATATTTTTTGGAGATTGTCGTCACATGAGCGCGGATGTCGCGAGCGAAAGCTTTCTTGAGGGCATCCTGCTCGACGGGAGCGATGGTAGACATCATTTTTTGGAAATTTTCCATAGGGAACTTGGAGTCGATGGGCAAAAGCCCTGCATCGGTCGTAATGACGGCATCGACTTTGTCCCCTGACTTAAAAGAATATTGGAGTTTGTACGAGCTCTTGGGGAAAATCTGACTGATCAAGTCTTTGAGGACCATCTCGCCAATATTGCCCCGGAGTTTGGGGGAGCGGAGATAGTCGTGGAGATCTTTCATACTGCGACTAACCTCGGAGAAGGCCCCGGCTTCACGTTTTAAGTCTCCGATTACCTCGGTAGCGTGGAGCAGACGTTCAGAGATATCTTTAGTGTTGACCGAAAGCGAGGTGTTGATGGTATCTTTGGTGAGATCCATCGAGGAACGCAGAGACTTGAGATCGTCACGAAAGAGCTTGAGGACGAAAAGCATAAAGAGTAAAAGACAAAAAACAATGATTAGCGTGAGAGTGGTAACTTCCATACTGTTATTATAGTCATAATATGCGATGGATACCAAAGATCATTAGTTTGGTGACTTTGTGGGGAGCCACCGCTCTCGTGATTATCTATGTGGAGCCAGAACTCCTAAAAGATATTGTCTTGCCAGGAAGCTATCTCCCCTTTTGGTTGCTCCTTTCCTTTACCCTGTGGTATACCCTGTCTATCCTTTTACGCGGGATGGGGAGGGGGTTAATAATTTCAATCACGATCATTGGAGGACTCATTTTGTCGGCGATGGGACTCATGCACCTTGGACTCCTAGCTGTTCTCCTGTTGACTTTAGCTATTGAAAGTTGGTATATCTATAAGAAGCGATGAAAAAATCAATGAAAGTGATGAATAAACAAATTGAAGTGCAGGTTTACAAAATCCTGTA
>JAZDDW010000045.1:0-8048 GCA_043809365.1 bacterium | reverse complement strand
ATTGTAACTCATCATGACCCTAGCGGTCAAGCGGTAGATCATGGTAAAATCCAGGAGTTCATTAAATGGGGTGCGTAGTTCAGTGGTAGAACGCTTTCCTGATAAGAAAGAGGTCGTAGGTCCGATTCCTTCCGCACCCACAGATATAGAATTATAATTTGGCGAGGGCAACGACGTAGTTGTGGCCGTAGAACTTACTACACTTGGGACACATGGTGTAGTTGAGATAGACCTTGTTTGTAGTGTTCATAGCTTTGATCCATTTGGGAGCGTTCTGGAAAGGACCCTCAAAAACCTTGGCAAGGAAAGCGCCACTCAACTTGACATTTGTCATCCCCTCAACTTTTTTGGTGACGGCCAGATAGTGCTCCGCTTGCCAGGGAGAAATGTCGTAAGAGAGCATAATATGTTCGTCCTTCCCCAACGCTTGGGCAGCTGTAAGTTGCTTCAGCGTTTTCGTCATGACTGAGTTCATATTGAGAGGAATGTAGAAGAAACTCCTGACCGTAAAGCGGACGAAGGATTTGTCTTTGAATACGAATGTTTGCCCATCCCATTCTTGGGGATTGAAGCGAGGACAGCAGCCTGTGGGATTGTCTGTGCTTAATTTGGGGACGTGATTAACCTGCACATAACCTCCAACTAGATATATATTAGGTTAGTATAATCATACACCCACGACAAATACCCCCTCGGGTAAGGGTTCTGGTTAAAGTACTAAATACTTTGCAAAGAGATGGTAGCACACGTAATTGACTTGAGGAATGGTTAAAGTTTAAACAGTTTAGCCATTCAAAAAACTGTGACGTAACTTGTGTTCCCCATACAGGGCGGGGTCGTGATTCCCCTTTAGACTCCTAGAAAGGAGGTGATCCATCCGCTCCTTCCAGAACGGATACCTTGTTACGACTTAGCGCTCATCGCTGACCTTACTTTAGGCGGGTCCCCCTCTTGCGAGTTGGGATTTCCGACTTCAAGTACTGCCAACTTTGCTCACTTGACGGGCGGTGTGTACAAGGAGCGAGAACGTATTCACCGCGGCCTGCTGATCCGCGATTACTACCGATTCCGACTTCATGAGGGCGAGTTGCAGCCCTCAATCTGAACTGAGGGAAGGTTTGTAGGATTGGCTCCCCCTTGCGGGTTGGCGACCTATTGTTACTTCCCATTGTAGGATGTGTGTGGCCCCAGGCGTAAGCGTCATGCTGACTTGACGTCATCCCCTCCTTCCTCCCTTGATACTATCAAGAGCAGTCTCGCGTGAAAATTCAACACACGATAGGGGTTTCGTTCGTTATTCTACTTAAAGAAACGTCTCACGACACGAACTTACGACAGCCATGCAACAGCTGTGTATCACTCTCGAAGAAGTCCTGCTTTCACAGGATTTGCAGATACATGTCAAACCTGGGTGAGGTCTTTCGCTTCGTATCGAATTAAACCACATGCTCCACCGGTTGTGCGCTCCCCCGTCAATTCCTTTGAGTTTTAGCCTTGCGGCCGTACTTCCCAGGCGGGATACTTAACGCGTTAGCTTGCGCCGACCAGGAAATCCCGATCAGCTAGTATCCATCGTTTACGGCTAGGACTACAGGGGTCTCTACATTGTTGTTACTCACTCCGATAAATCGGAGTGGATCAGAACATTTCTGCCTGATTCTCTATGTTGCCACAGAGATCGGACTGTATCATGGTCCGGTGTTAAACCGGACTCCGGCGTACAGTCTCTACGGGGTTTGTCTTTTCATGATATGGAATCATTTTATAAAGAAATTGCGGGAGCATAAATACCTCCACAACTTTTCTCAAATTTTCCATTTGGTGTTTTGGGAAATATATGATCCATTTCCCTCGATTGAGGCGCATAGTAGCCAATAATCCAAAATTGCGTTTGATTACTTTTATCAAAGTATCAACTTCACTCTTTGAAAAGCAGTGGGTTTGGAGTGATAACCCAGCATATTCTGCTGAACCATCATCCATAATCCAGATTGCTAAACCCAGAGGATCTGTTAATAATTCTCCAATGTTATTTGGAATGATTTTTTTACCACTTGGATAAAATAAATCGTGATATAAGGTAAAACTCGGATGAGTCAAGGTCACAAACTCGGCAAAGCTGTAGTTCTTTGTACCGACCTTTTGATCAAAGATTCTGACGGGCATTGACGTAATATTGGAAAAAACTTGATGTTTATATCGTACATACTCCACCTGAGTGAAAGAATGCTTGATATGCAACCTACAGTTTAATCCTCTATAACGTAATCCACCGTCTCCAAGTAATGTCCCAATCAAAACACTTTTTTGTTGCTTAGACAAAGAAAATGCATCTTTTCGTTTTTGACAAACTTCCCTCGGTATTGTCCTCATAGTTCCAGATTACGAAAATAACCCGAACTTGTCAAGGAGTTTCACCGATATAGCCAGTTATTCACTCCGACGTTGCCGTCGGAGGGGACAAGATATTTATCCCTTTCGCTCCCCTAGCTGTCGTCTATCAGCGTCATGAGTTACCTAAGTATCTGCCTTCGCCTTTGGTGTTCTTCTTGATATCAACGGATTTCACCCCTCCACCAAGAATTCCGATACTCCCGATAACCATCTAGTCATGTAGTTTACACAGCATGTCTCCCGTTGAGCGGGAGCCTTTAACCACATACTTACAAAACCGCCTACAGAACGCTTTACGCCCAATAAATCCGGATAACGCTTGCACCCTACGTATTACCGAGGCTTCTGGCACGTAGTTAGCAGGTGCTTTCTAGAAAGGTACCTTCATTTTGTTATTCCCTCTCCACAGTGGTTTACGACCCGAAGGCCTTCTTCCCACACGCGGCGTCGCTGCGTCAGACTTTCGTCCATTGCGCAAGATTCCCAGTTGCTGCCATCCGTAGATGTAGGACCCGTGTCTCAGTGTCCTTGTGGGGGGTCGTGCTCTCACACCCCCTACCCGTCGTAGCCTTGGTGAGCCATTACCTCACCAACTAGCTGATAGGATACAGGCTCCTCTCTCGGCGACCGGTTAAGGTCTTTGATCCGGAGATCTCATGCGGTATTACCCCGCCTTTCGGCGAGCTATCCCCCACCAAGAGGTAGATTCCTATATATTACTCACCCGTCTGCCACTAAAATAGTATTGCTACTGAAATCGTTCGACTTGCATGCTTAAGGCACGCCGCCAGCGTTCATCCTGAGCCAGGATCAAACTCTCAAAAAGAGTTTAAATCCGAAAATTTACTCAAAGTTAAAAACGGTACTACCATCTCTTTGAATTGTATTTAGATGTGTAGTTATTCGATTGTTAAGGCGCGAGCCATCCTTCGCTATGAGCTTCGGACTGGTATACATGTGAAGGCACAAAAAATCCCGCTGAGCGGGATCAATCCTTACGCTAAGCAAGCAAAGTGTATTCACATATGTAGATGGTATTGTAGCAGAAGATGGGTGGGATGCAATGGGCTAGACAGTGGCAAAATTGGACTCGAGAGCGACGATTCTTTCCTCGTGACCATCAACTTTGGCTTGGGTAACTGTCAATTCTTCGTCTGCATCTTTGGCGATTTTACAGGCCATATCAACTTTATTTTCGATTCGATCTAAGCGACCTTGGTAGTCTTCTCCTAACTTTTCTTCTAATTTAGTCTCTAGTTTTTCTTCAACGACTACCTCGACAATTTCACGTATGTTCTTAAGATCTTGTTTGGAGAGCATAAGTACAATATATCACTTTTTAGAGTGATAGGAGTAGGCGGATTTGATGATAGTTTCAAGATCACTGTGGACGGGGGACCAGGAGAGCTCGGACTTGATGCGGGTGACATCGGCAACCAGTTCGTTGGCGTCGCCTGGGCGACGAGGTTCAAATTTGATTTTGACGGGGTTACCAGAAATCGATTCCACCATTTTAATAATCTCGAGATTGCTGTAGCCATGGCCAGTGCCGGCGTTGTAGGCAGTAGTGACTGCTTCCGGGGTCATGAGTTTTTCGGCGGCGAGAGTGAAAGCTGAAGCGAGGTCGAGCACATGGATGTAGTCGCGGATACAAGTACCGTCGGGGGTCGGGTAGTCGTTACCAAAGAGGGTAAATTCTTTGCCTGCCAATTGGGCGTTGATAATATTGGGGATGATGTGAGACTCATCATGATGATCTTCGCCTAGCTCACCCGCAGCACCAGCGGCATTAAAGAAGCGAATCGAGATAGATTTGAAACCATAGGCTTGATCGTACCATTTGAGCATTCTTTCCGTCGCTAATTTAGTTTCGCCGTAGGGGTTTTCGGGCTCTTTCTTATGGTCCTCGGGAATGGGAATGGTCACCGGGTTACCATAGACCCCGGCAGTACTGGCAAAGACTAGTTTGTGCACCCCATGCTTGATCATGGCTTCGATCAGCGCCAGGCTACCAATCACGTTATTGTCATAGTATTTGCGGGGATTTTTGACACTCTCACCCATTTGGATGTAGGCGGCAAAATGCATGACCACATCGGGGTGGAAGGAAGAGAGGGTTTTATTGAGAGTGCGGGCGTCAAGCAAGCCGCCTTTGACATAGGGAGTGTTACCCAGTTTGGCGGGGGTGTGGGAGAAGAAGTGGTCGTAGACGAGGATTTGATGGCCAACTTTTTCTAGTTCTTGGGCGGTGATGGCACCGATATACCCTGCTCCACCGGTAACGAGGATTTTCATAGCTTTGATTGTAACTTTTTACAGATAAATAAGAAAGCGACAGCGCCGAGAGTATCGAGGGCCCAGTCGCTCAAACCAAAACTGCGACCGGGAATACCGCGCTGTACCAGTTCGATCAGAAGTCCGTAGAGCGAGGTGATGGTTAATGACCAATGGTTAATGGTTAATGGTCGATGAGGAAGAGTTAATGAGAGCAAAACTGCCTGTACGCCAAAGAAAAAAAAGTGGCCGCCATTGCTCAAAACCCAACTAATTAGTGTATCGCTTGAGGGATGAAAATCGGGGATGGTGGTGAGATAGAGGATGAGGCAGGCCCAGGACAAAGTGGCGAGCCAGAGGAAGAATTTTTTCATGGATTTATTATCGCATATAATACTTTGAAGGTCTGACCTGGTCTCTCAAGCTTATTCACTTAGCAGGTCAGACCTTTTAATCGCAAGATATCTGCGGTAGCCAAAAAAACCGGCGAGAGCGACGAACACCAGACCGGAACCGATAAGGAGAACGGTTTTTGCGCGAGAATGATTGAGAGTAGGAGCCTGTGAGGAGACTATTTGCAGGGTGGGAGACGGGGATACTCCGAAAGCAGAAAGGTCAATTTCGGTAGATTCTCCTGCCACAGTACCTTCCCCACCTCCCTGTAAAGTTTCGACGGGCGAAGTAGGAGAAGGACTAGGCTTGAGACTAGGTTGTGGCGTAGGAGTTGGGGAGGGAGAGGGACTCGGACTAGGTGTAGGAGTGGGGGTTGGTGTGAGAGAGGGAGTTGGGGAGGGAGAGGGACTGGGCAGAGAGGCGGATAGATTAACTAGGAGAGTGTTGGATTCCCCGGCGGGACTAGTACTGTTACCGGTAAAGCGGCGGAATTTGAGTTCATAATTGCCAGGACCCAAGTAATTGTCATCATCTACGAAATACCGCATTTTGAGCTGGGCTGACCAACTGGCATCTTTGATGATAGCTGAGTAGAAATTGGAGGTAATATATTCTTTTTCTGGACTACTAATATAGTCGATCCAATTGTTGCTCAAGTTGGCGGTTGCACCAAAATATTTACTGCTACCGACGCTCCGGAGAACTCCCTGAAGATAGTAATTACTGGTGGTGCCAGAAATAGAAGCCTCGACTGTAATCAAGGTATCACTGACAGTAGGGTTGGTGAGAGAGAAGTCGATTGCCTGGACAGAACGAGATAAGATGATTATCAAACAGGGAATAAGGAAAAATCGCCACATCCGGACTATCGACATCTAGTCTGGCAAACAGAATATGACTTACGGTCCTTTAATAAGCACTGTATCAGGCAGGAAATTTTGGAAGGAGAGGGATTGGGGGGGGAGATAGAAGGAGGAGTGGGTGTGGGACTGGTCGAGGGGCAGACAAATTGACAGTTGGGACCAGTCCTGCCTACGGTAGTACCATCAGGGCAAATCCTTACATCTTCGGGGCAGGCAAATGGAGGGATGACAGGGCTAGGTTTGGGGGGGCGGGAGGGAGGAACGGAGGGCTTGGGGGCACAACCACAATTTTCTGTTGCCGACTTGTAGGCGGAAATAAAAGAGATACACGTTACGCTGGGAGATAGTATACTCAAGGGTCTTTCGTCACCGCCACAAGTAAATGAATATTGTTTGTAGCCATCGAGACCACAGGCATCACTAGCGGAAAAGGTCGTGACATTGCTGACACAGACGTTGGATCCAACCTGGGCGACTTGGGGAGACGTGCTAAGACGGGAGAAGAACCAGATACCCAGTCCTAGCAGGAGGATGAGAGCGAGGAGATATTTGGGTGATTTGATCATAGATTAGTTTCCTTACTTCAGTGAACAGTCGATACCACACTGTTTCTGGAGCAGGAGATGGATATCCCCCACTGCTAGACAACTATTGAGTTTAATGGGCTGGGTAGTACCATTGCTACATCGGTACTGGATGGATTGATATCCCTGAGAGCTACCTATTCCGCAGGGACTGGAAAGGGTAAGACTCTTAACAAGTGAGAAACAACGATTGGGAGAGGGGGAGGGAGAAGGACAGACTAAAATTGGGTCACAAGGCGCCTTGAAACACTGGACTTGCTGATAGTAACAACCTGGAGGAGCGGAGGGCATGGGAGAAGAAGTGGGTAAGACACAAACCTCTGGGCAGGAATTCTCGGCTTGCATGCGCCAATCGTCTGGGGTACGACAGGCGGTTTTGGGCTTGCCGCCGAGAGTCCCGGTGGAACCGTCGGCGTGGCAGGTGTAGGTCGCGCTAGAATATGAGCTAGAGTCACAAGGATTACTAAAAGTAAGAGTACGTAGTTTGTTTTTGGTGCATGTGGTGGGAATGAAGGCTGAGTCTGTGACACTTTGATCCGAGGAAGAGCCAATATAATTTATGACTGAATGCGGGTTACGGGAACGGGCAACAAAAATCCCGGTAAAGATAAGAAATCCAGCGATACCCACTAACCAGATCGGAGAGAGTTTGTGCATGATTTTGGGTTTAGACATAGTGATTTTTATTGACATTTAATAAAAGGAGCATGCCAGCAGGAACTGCGGCCTGCATCCTGGAAACTCCAGTAAATAGGTGTACCGGTTTTCTTTTGATTTTTCGAGCCGTAGTACCAGCCACGCTTGAGTTCGGAGGGAGTGATGGAAGAGACGGGAGTGTCAGGTGGGGGAGTAGGGAGAAAAGTGGGAGAGGGAGAGGGACAGATGGTAACTGAAGGGGGACAGTCAGCGATGGCACAAGGTCCACCGAAGGGAGGACAGCTTGGTGGGGGACAGGCGTAGGACTTGGTGATACAACCAGAGGGCAAGGGAGTGGGTTTGGTGGTGGGAAGGGGCGAGGGAGCGACACAAACCTCGGGACAGCGACTCTCGGCTTGCTGTTGCCAATCGGCGAGGGTGCGACAACCATCAAGAGATCCTTCGAAACCGTTGGCGTCACAACGGTAGGTGGCAACAGTGAAGGAACTACGATCACAAGGATTACTTAAGGCAAGAGAGCGCAGTTTATTTTTGTTACAGGTTGGGATGAGTTGAGGATAACTAATTTCGTTGATGTTGACTGGAGCATTGAGTGAGTGGTAAAGAAACAGGCTAGTAATAACAAGAAACGCAATAATACTCACTAACCAGGCTGGAGTGAATCGACGTTTTTTTGACCAGAAATTGGATTTGGGCATAAGTTAATTTAATAATAGATGATTGGGGGGAGATGTCAAGCTAGTAATGGCTCTATTGCAATAAGTGTGGTGATATAAGCGCAGCGAGTGGGAGAAAACCAAGCACGAGCTTGCGCAGATATATTTCTTTGTTCCTGTAGCCGAACCCTTGTCGCTTGATCAATTTCATCTTGGTGTGGATCCCT
>JAZDDW010000044.1:0-8025 GCA_043809365.1 bacterium | reverse complement strand
CAGGTTCGAACCGAGATTTATGCTTCCAGATGTTGGGGGTATTATGTCTCGCTTTGCGATACACCGCCCCCACCATGCTGGAGCAAAAAGAGATTAAAAAGCGTCCATGGGACGCCTCTTTTTGCTTTATAGCCTGGGTTGCCGAGCAGGGATTCGAACCCCAATAAGCAGCTTCAGAAACTGCTGTCCTACCATTAGACGACTCGGCATTATTCTTTTGGTTTAAGTTTGCGAGCTTCGATTTTTTTGAGGGTTTGGAGAATGCGCTCGTGCAGATCAATATCTTTGATCCTGGCGATGCGCAGAATCGTAACCACTAGGTCGCCTAACTCTTGCTCGTAGGACTCGTCGCGCTGGGCGGCCAAATTGAGTGGTTTCCTGCCGTGCTCCGCGAGGTAAGCCCGAGCGATCTCCCCCACTTCTTCGGTGAGCGATAAAAGGAGAATAGAGCCATATTCGTTGGAGTAGCGTTTGCCCCGATCGATTCTAGAGAGATAGTTGAAATACTCGGCGAAAGGTGACTTGTAGTGTTTGTGTTTGTTAGTCATATTTTATGGTTGAGGGAACCGTTCCCTTTAATTTGAAGGAGCCAGTTTTAAAACTAGCTTCTTCAATATTGGCACCTCCTATTTGTTGGAGGCGGCGAGTAATCATGTCTCCCACCACTTTGGTAGCTGGGGTGGTAAGCGTGGCGGGTACAGTGACGTTGCCGAGACGAAAAGTGGAGGGATCAATGTTAAGTTGGTTATTGAGCATGCCCCCAGCACCTTTGACGTAAAATGGTAGGTCGCCTGAGATATATTGAATGTATTCTTTGCCCTTTTCGATGTCCGAATCAGAATAGCCGAGGTTTTGGGCCAGAGAGATGGCCGAGCTGATTTTGAGATATCCCGAGGCCTCGCCAGTACCATCGGGGTTGAATTTGATTTGGACATCACGTAGCGGAAATAGCTTGTCACGCTGTTGCCAGACCGCAAAGACAGAGGTAATCTCAGCACTTGAGAGGGAGACGTCGAGCTTGGCGGTACTTGCCCCGGCTGGAACTGCATATTTAGTCTCAAAAGCAGTCACAAGCGAAGGGTCGGCTTTGACTCCCAGATCAACAGGCTTGGTGACCAGGGGGGAGAGACCAGGAACAAGCCCAAAATAGGCCAGGACCCCTACGGGAATAAGGATCAGGATCAAAATGATGAGTAAGAGTTTTTTCATAGATGTAGCCTCCTTGGATGTTATTATAGACCCATGTTGATTAGAGACCTATACCAGAAATATCAAATCATGCCACAACTGGCGACCCATATGCTACGGGTGGCGGGAGTAGGCAAGCTAATTACAGACTCCTGGAATGATCGTGAGCTGGCAGTCAAGTCGGTGATCGCGTGTTTGGTACATGACTTGGGGAATTTGGCCAAGTTTAAGCTCGGCCCAGAATACCAGACAGAGTGGGGGCCAAAACAAGAAAAGTTGTGGGAGAAATGGGGACACGACGCCCACGTTGCTACTTACGGAATTTTGAAGGAACTAGGGATGGAGGAATATGTGGAATATCTGCTGGCAGAAGCCAAGTTGTACGAGAGTGAGCCGACGCCAGCGGATTTTGAGCAGACATCTAGGCCAGCATTAGTTGTGCTATACGCGGACTTGCGGGTGGCAATGAGCGGGGTAGTGTCCTTAGAAGAAAGAATTGCAGATTTGGCCGCACGATACAGCGGATTCCGAGCCGAATCTAGGTGGGGTAAAATGTTGGAGGGCTATGTGCAGACGTTAACTTCGACTGATGTGCGGTCGATTACAGAAAAATCGGTTACTCCCCTATTTGACGAGTTGTTGAGATATAATATAGAGGTATGAAATACTCACAAATGTTTGCAAAAAGTTTGAAAAGCGCACCAGCCAACGCTGAGACAATAAACCACAAACTCTTGGTACAGGCGGGATTCGTACGTCAGGTCATGGCAGGCGTGTATACCTATCTCCCCTTGGGGCTGCGGGTACTGAATAAAATATCGCAAATCGTGCGGGAAGAAATGGACGGAATTGGCGGGCAAGAAGTACTCATGCCTCTCCTGCATCCATCGGCACTCTGGAAACAAACTGGGGGATGGGACAAGATAGACGTGCTCTTTAAAATCAAGAGCCGCACGGACAAAGAATATGCACTGGCTCAGAGCAACGAAGAGACGGTAACCCCACTGGCCAAGGAATGGATCCATAGCGCCAAGGATCTCCCCCTCGCCATCTACCATATCAACTCTAAGTTCCGAGATGAGTTGCGCTCCAAATCGGGGATTTTGCGGGGGCGCGAATTCTTAATGAAAGATATGTATAGTTGGCATGCAACACAGGCGGATTTTGACAAGTTTTATACCAAGGTAAAGGCTGCATATATGCGAGTTTTTACACGGCTTGGTTTAACTGCAAAGGCCACGGAGGCATCGGGCGGGTCATTTACCGAGAAAGTGAGTTATGAGTTTGAGGTTTTGACCGACGCTGGGGAAGCGCCGATATTGTATTGCGACCAATGCGACTATTGTGTCAACGTGGATGATATTAAGACCTACAAGGTGGGTGATGATTGCCCAATATGTAAGAAGGATAAACTCAAGTCCGCGATGGCCTCGGAGGTGGGAAATGTGTTTGACTTGGGAACTAAATATACCAAGGCTTTTGAATTGACGATCAACAATGAAAAAGGAGAGAAAATCTATCCAATTATGGGGTGTTATGGGATCGGGATATCCCGCACCATGGGGGTAATTGTCGAGAAATTCCACGACGAGCGCGGGATTATTTGGCCGGAGTCGGTCGCGCCGTTCCAGCTACACCTCGTGAGCCTGAATACTAATGATGAGAGTGTGGTAGCGAAGGCGGAGGCAATATACCAAGAACTGACTACCAAGGGGATTGAGGTGTTGTATGATGAGCGCACTGAAGTGGGGGCGGGTCAGAAACTCGCAGACGCCGACCTATTGGGGATCCCCTATCGCGCGATCGTGTCGGCAAAGACCCAGGATCAGGTTGAACTGAAGTTGAGGAATGAAAAAGAAACTAAACTCGTTGATTTGCAAGAATTAATTAGGCTGGCAAAAGTATAGGGGTTACCAGTAGCCGCGACCGTAGTGGAAGGTATCCGGACTATTCATAATGAGATGATATTTTTCAGGGGAGACGAGAGGAATAAACATGGTACCCCCTTCGCGCAGGACAAAGCCTAGTTTTTCGTAGAGATGATAGGCGGGTTTGGCGAGATCGACGTTGAGACAGGCCACGTCGCATAGTTCTCCCCGCAAGACGACGAGGGCGCGTTTGACCATACTCTTTGCAATCCCGTGGTGGCGATGGAGAGTGGTGACACAAACTCCGCCAATGCCACCAACTAAGATGTCTTGCCCACCAAACTGGATGGTGCGCTTGAAGAGGGCCACGCGACTAATGATCTCTTTGTTGGCGATGGCAAAAAGGTAGGCAAAGGGCTCGGCAAAAAAGTTGTCGGCGATTTCTGCAGGTGGCACGTCACCAAAACACTCCTTATTGAGTTGGGTGAGTCCAGACTGTTGATCTTGATTAAGTTCCCCGGTTTTGACTAAGATGATCTCAAAGTTCATGGATATATTGTAGCAGTCGGGTTACTACTATGATTCCTCCTTCGTTCTGGCGAGCTACGGACGGACACGGTCGAATTATGGTAGTAACTTGGGACGGTAGATGGGACAAAATATAGTTGGATGGGACGTGGTTTTAAATAAAAATGTTTTTCCACTTTAAGTTTGAAATGCAAATTTAAGAGCGTGTGGTATGTTTGCCTCCCTAAGAAGCTCAAATAAAAGATCAATCCTTGCTTGATCGAAAACATAATTTTCTCTGGTGATAATCCACATTCTCTCAAGGGGTAAATTTATTGGTCCTTGATCTAATCTGGGAGTTATGCGAGCGCCCGATTTGCCGAATTGCTCTATATTTAGAATTTCATTAAGCGAATTATGAATTGCCCTATATTGTTGTTCATTGACGAGTGGCGGTCGGATATCTAGTGCAATAGACATGGCGAAGATTATATACCCCAACTAAAAGCCCCGGGGTGACCGGGGCTTTTAAGTTTTAATTAAACCTTATTTCTTCTCTTCTACTACCTCGCCTTCTTCCGCGGGCTTTTCACCGTCGGGAGTGGGCTCGGCCTTATCATCCTTCGCCGAGGCTTCGGATGACTGCGGCTCGCTTGCGCTCGCCTTGTACAGACGTTCGCCGTACTTGGAGAGAGCTTCGGAGGCTTTTTTATACTCGACATCGATGGACTCGACGGTCGCGTCGGACTTGTCCTTGGCTTCTTTGAGGGCTTTGACGGCTTCTTCGATCTCTTTCTTCTCGTCCTCCGTAATCTTGTCACCGGCGTCTTTCACCGACTTTTCGGCGGTGAAGATGAGAGAGTCGGCCTCGTTCTTTTTGTCGACGAGATCTTTCTTGGCTTTATCTTCGTCGGCGTATTTCTCAGCCTCCTGCTTCATCCGCTCTACCTCCTCATCGGTCAAGTTGGTCGCGTTTTGAATCGAGATCTTTTGTTCTTTGCCGGTGCCTTTATCTTTGGCAGAGACATGCAAGATACCGGAGGCGTCGATGTCAAAAGTGACTTCGATCTGCGGGATACCGCGCGGGGCCGGGGCGATGCCGTCGAGGACAAAGCGACCGAGCGTTTTGTTGTCGGCGGCCATGGGACGCTCACCTTGCAAGACATTGATCTCGACCTGGGGTTGGTTGTCGGAGGCGGTGCTAAAGACCTGACTTTTGGACGTGGGGACCGTGGTGTTTCTGTCAATGAGAGGGGTGCGGACTGCTCCCATGGTCTCGATACCCAAGGTGAGCGGAGTCACGTCGAGCAGGAGAACATCGTGGACTTCTCCACCCAAGATGCCAGCTTGAATGGCGGCACCAACCGCCACCACTTCGTCGGGGTTGACTCCTTTATGAGGATCACGCCCAAAGAAGTCTTTGACCGCTTTTTGGACGGCCGGCATTCGGGTTTGACCACCCACGAGTACGATTTCGTCGATATCGCTAGCTTTGATTTTGGCATCGGCCAAACATTTTTTGACCGGCTCGATGGTTTTTTTGACGAGATCTCCCGTGAGTTCTTCTAGCTTGGCCCTACTCAATTTCATGGTTAAGTGCAGGGGACCATTTGGACCCTGGGTAATAAAGGGCTGGTTGATCTCAGCTTCGGTCGAGGTGGAGAGCTCGATTTTGGCTTTCTCGGCACTATCGCGCACCCGCTGGAGAGCCTGCTTATCGGCCGATAAATCGACACTATTGTCTTTTTTGAACTCGGCCACGATGTAGTCGATGATCTTGCTGTCAAAATCGTCACCGCCGAGGAAGGTGTCGCCGTTGGTAGCTTTGACTTCGAATACTCCATCTCCTATTTCGAGAATGGAGATGTCAAAAGTCCCCCCACCTAGATCATAGACCGCGATTTTACCGGTTTTTTTCTTATCTAGACCATAGGCAAGGGCTGCGGCTGTGGGCTCGTTGACGATGCGTTTGACATCCAGGCCCGCGATTTTGCCAGCTTGCATGGTGGCTTGGCGCTGAGAGTCGTCGAAGTAGGCCGGCACGGTAATCACCGCAGAGTCGACCTTGGTGCCGAGGTAGGATTCGGCATCGGCTTTGGCTTTTTGGAGAATTTTGGCGGAGATCTCCTGGGGTGAGTAAACTTTGCCACCCACTTTGACACTTGCCATATCATCTTTGCCGGCGACGATCTCGTAGGCAACTTTTTTGATCGTATCTTTGACCATAGGGTCAGACATTTTGCGGCCCATCAGGCGCTTGATACTATAAATCGTGTTTTGGCTATTTAAGATCATTTGATTTTTGGCAACGGCGCCAACCAGATTTTTTACTGGTTCGACAATACTGGGGAAGGTGTTGGTGCCTTCGTGCAAGGGAATAACTTTGGGTTTGCCCCCTTCCATGACAGCGACACAACTATTGGTGGTACCTAGATCGATACCGATGGTTTTTGAGTTAGACATAGAGTCCTCCTTTAAAAATATTTATTTTGTAACTTGGCCATTCCCCACAACGACACGAGCCGCGCGCAAGACTCGGTCGTGGAGACGATACCCAGGACGAATAACTTTGAGAATTTGATCTTTAGTACCTTCGCCCTGTTCCTGGCATTCCATAGTCAAAGGATCAAAGAGACCATCCGTTTTGACTTCGGTGATACCTTCCTCTACCAAGAGCTTATCAAGTGAGCCTAGAATAATATTTAGACCTTGATCTTTAATTTGCTCTGAGGCCAGCGCGAGATGATCGCGGATATCCAAGAGTTTAGCCAGCAAATTGGAGTTGGCAAATTTGATCACGGCGGAGCTTTCTATCCCAAATCGACGTTCGAGGTTAGCGTAGTCGGCGAGGGCGCGAGCGAGCTTACCCTCGAGCTCAACTAACTTTGGATCTGGTTGGATGAGTTTCTTTTTCATAATAGATAGGTTCCTTAGGTAGCTTTAGTAATTTACGACCAACTGGCGGATATTTCGTCAATGAGACTAGACATGTGGCGAAGCATGGGCATGACATAGGGGTAATTGAGGCGGGCGGGACCGATGACACCGAGATGACCTGAGGTCGACCCAGCCTTGAAATCTAGATAAGCCATGGCGCAAGGATAGAGATATTCGTTGCCAAACTCGTCGCCTAGGACGATATGAAAAGGTTGGACATCTTGAGTGCGAGCAAAGATCCCTTCGAGTTCTTTGTAGGACTCGATCATCGATAAAACCTGGCGAGTGACGTCGATGTCAAAAAATTCGGGGAGGGAGAGGAGATTGGCATAACCGGCAGAGTAAACCGCGCCGTCGCTAGAGGTCGCAAAACTAATGTTGCCGGTTTTTTCGGATAAGACTTTGGTAGCTTCGGACAAGAGAGTGGCCATTTTGGAGCGATGATCCCAGATGCGCTCCTTGACTGCGACCTCTTCGGTCACTGAGAGGTCGTCCTCGTGCATGAGCTCGGAGACGTAGAGCTTGAGGGCAATCGGAGTGGGGATGCGGCCGGCAGAGGTATGGGGTTGTTTGAGATACCCTAGGTCTTCGAGACGCACCATCTCGTTGCGGATCGTGGCGGGAGAGACGCCGAGATTAAACTTTTTATCGAGGGTGTCACTCCCCACGGCTTCGCCGGTTGAGGTATATTCCTCGACAATGGCTTTGATGATTTGGATCTGGCGCGGACTTAAAGGTTTCATATTAGCACTATCATACCGAGAGTGCTAGGTCGTGTCAAGCCCCTATTTGCCGTAGAGTTCTGGGTGAGTTCCAAGTTTGTAAAAGTGAGCCTCACCTCGATACTCTTTAAATATCGCCCTGTAATCACTGGTAATATCAATGCTTCTCGAGCCTAGATATGGTTCTCTAAGTGCATGGTTACGCAATATGTCGTGATTTGAATCTTTTTTAAACAGTTGCAATCGGTCGAAAACTAATTTTTGAATTGATGGGTGGACGAGTTTTAGTTTTTGACGGAAGGATTTTTTTAGATAGACGTTTGTGGTTTTTCTTGGGTTTAACATATTCTTTGAGGTATTGGATAGCTGAATCCATACTATCAAATTTTAAGTAGTCTTTTAAGTCCCTGGATACTATTTCCTTCTCGGCTTGTCTGATTTCTCTGGCAAATTTGGCGTTGGGGATTTCCTCGATTTCAAAAGGAATTTTGCGCTTCTGCACGACATGGGCGAGGAAAAGTTTGATGAGAGTGCTGGTGGTGAACCCGAGATTTTCGGAGACAATCATTGATTGTTTCTTGAGTTTTTTGCTGATGCGGATTTGTAGTACGGCGTTGTCCATAGTAGTATGTAACTACAATGTAATGACAAAGTCAAGAGCCTAATGGCTCTATTGCAATAAGTGTGGTGATATAAGCGCAGCGAGTGGGAGAAAACCAAGCACGAGCTTGCGCAGATATATTTCTTTGTTCCTGTAGCCGAACCCTTGTCGCTTGATCAATTTCATCTTGGTGTGGATCCCT
>JAZDDW010000043.1:0-13672 GCA_043809365.1 bacterium | reverse complement strand
ATCGTCGCCTCTCCAGCGAGCTAAAAAGGGGCTATACAGCGCTCCCTGCCAGCCGGCGCGCCTGGCGCGCTGACCTCTCGCCTGACAATATGTCTTTTTGTGTCGGGGTGCCCAGACTCGAACTGGGGACCTCCGCGTCCCAAACGCGGCGCTCTACCATCTAAGCCACACCCCGAACATTCCGATTATACAGCGTGATTAAGAAGTTTGTCCCTCATTTCTCGGCCTTCGCCTGATTTCCAATATCTCTCCCGCGATCTAGCTAACTCTCTACTATCACACTCTTCACTATACACAAGATCAAAAGGTCCTCTGTGTAAAGTAGAAGGAGTAGAGTACTTGCCAGTATTATGTTCTGATAAGCGACGCGTCAAATTATTAGTAAATCCAGTATAAAAACGTCTATCTCTCTGCGACCTAATAATATATACAATATATTTCATCAATATTAGCGGCGCCCTGCCTGCCGGCAGGCAGGTCTACCATCTAAGCCACACCCCGCCTACGCTAAAGCTCCGGCGGGCAAGCCCGTCATAGTTTAACATAGTTGTGCCGAGAGTGGGGGTCGAACCCACATGAGGTTACCCTCACAAGTTTTTAAGACTTGAGCGTATGCCATTCCGCCATCTCGGCCTTACTAAAATTATACATCAAGCCCTGGTATAATGAGCTTGTTGCTCCAGTAGCTCAGTTGGATAGAGCACTTGCCTTCTAAGCAGGGGGTCGGAGGTTCAATTCCTCCCTGGGGCACCATTTTTTTGAAAAATCTTATGGATCAACTCAAGACCGCCAATCGCAACATTAAGCTCTACATCTTTGTCAGAATCTTCGCCAAACGCGTCTTTTTGCCCCTTACTGCACTGTACTTCATCGATACCGCTGGCTTTACTATCCGCGATATCGGCCTCCTTTCTGCTTTTTTCTCGATAATCCAGCTAGTGACAGAAGTCCCAACCGGCTACTTCGCTGATCGCATAGGTCGTCTTGCCAGTATACGCGTCGGTGCAGCGCTCGCGGCCATCGCTACCACTATTTACGTCTTTATCCATCACAAAACTGGCATTTATTTGGGCGTCATGCTGGAAGCTCTCGGATACTCCTTCCTTGGTGGGGCAGGGGAGGCCCTTATCCATGATTCACTCGTTATCAAAAAGCAAGAACTCGAGTATGCGAGGTATATGAGCCGTACCATGTCCATCTCTCTAATTGCCAATGCCATTCTTATTGCCTTTGTATCCATGACCTACGCCTGGAATCCCACCTACCCCTTTGCTCTCGGCACACTTGCCTATCTTCTCCTCTTTACCACTGCCTTGTTCATGCACGACGTCAAGCACGTCACGAGTGTCGTCAAATTCAAAATCCCCGTGTTAAAGCAAATTGTGGGCAAAAAGAATCTTCTTCTCTTTGGTCTCTCCTTTGGTATTATCGCTGCCCTCTATACCTCCCCTGCCGACATGTTCAATGTTGCGCTGCACGAGTATGGGATCCGTATTGACTTGATCGGTTGGATTTATGGTCTAGCCAGCATAGTAGGAGCTTGTATGGGACCATTTGTTCATTATCTCCGCCATATGAGACTCTCCCGTTATCTCCTCATTGACATTGTCTTGGTGACATCAGTCTACCTCGCTGCCTACACCGGCTCACCATACTTCTTGGGAGCCATGATGATCCTTGGTATCGGTTTCTGGCGCTACCGCCGCATCATTTATCAAAGCTATCTCCTCCAGCTCTACCCAACTAGCTACAAAGCCACTCTCATCTCGACTATGAACAACCTCGAACAACTCAATGCTATTTGGCTGCCCCTCCTCATTACTGGAGCCATCTACCATACTAGTACCTCTACTGGCCTCGGCCTCATCGGTCTATTTACGCTCCTAGTTGCTCCCATTTTCTACTACTCCACTCTCAAGTTTTTCCGTCAAATATAGTATAGTCACTCTATGCGAAATACCCTAAACATAGTCCTCGGTGTCATTGCCCTCGCTCTCGTCACCTGGATCGTCGTCAAACCCAGCAAACCCAACCCAACAATCAGTCCATCTCCGTCCGCCCAATTATCAACTATCGAGAAAGGATCTAGTCCTATGCCTTCATCAACAACCAAACAATATCTTCAAGCCACCCAAGTGATTCAAGCCGGAAAAACATATACCGCCACTATCAAAACTTCCGTAGGGGATATTACTGTCGGATTATCCCAAGATACTCCCATCACCACCAACAATTTTGTGTTCTTAGCGAAGGAAGGTTTTTATAATGACATTATTTTCCATCGCGTCATCCCTGGATTTATGATTCAAGGAGGCGACCCTACCGGTACTGGTACCGGTGGCCCTGGCTACAAATTTGCCGATGAAAAGTTTAGCGGGGAGTACAAACGTGGCACCATCGCCATGGCCAACTCTGGCGCAAACACCAATGGTAGTCAATTCTTTATCATGCACGCCGATTACGCTTTACCACCCAATTATGTTATTTTTGGCCAGACAATCAGCGGGCTCGATATAGTAGACAAAATTGCCACCGCTCAAACAGGACCCAATGATCGTCCCGTTAACCCCGTCAGTATCAAATCCATCGAAATAACCGAAAAGTAACTCAACTGATATAATATCTCCACATCTTGGTGGGTGTAGCGAGCACTTCTGGAGAATCCAGGGCACGTCAATTCCCAACTTGGGTTATAATACAAAAGACCTCAGAAATGCTTAAGCTGGGTGGCTTGCCATCCGTAGCTTTAGCGCAGGATGGTGGGTGTAGCTCAGTTGGTTAGAGCGCGTCCCTGTGGAGGATGAGGCCGGCGGTTCAAGTCCGCTCACCCACCCAATTAATTCGATAATTCAACCTTTTCCCCCAATTTAGTGTATACTGACTACATATCCCCGGAGAAAGTGAGTAGATTCTTATGGATAAACTAGATGTTTTGGTCGTATATAACGCCAGTGTCGCCCAAAGTGCCACCGTCTCCGATCACTTGAGTCTTCACCCATTTTTGCTTGCCTCGACAAAAGCTAACTACAACTTGTCCTACTCCTACTTTTTGACTCGCTGTGACCAACTAGGGCTTAGCGCTGGCTTCACCACTTCGTCCGATATCACGGGTCCCGGCACCTGCCAAACCTACTGGACCACCCATGCCGAATCCTGGGTCAAAGTCAATCAACCCGCCCACGCTCACCATATTTTTGACAAAATCTCTCCCAACAGCTTGGTGCGCTCAACCGAACGCTCTCTCCTCCTCTCCGACTCCACCATAATTCCATTTAACGATCGCGCACTCTTTACTACTTTCCACGACAAACTCCTAACTTATCAACAGTTACCCGAATATGCCCTGCCCACAGTCGCACTCGCCAACTCGCACCTCTCTACCATCCGCTCCTCACTTACGTCACTTCGGCAACTCTGCACCACTCATCGTTTCCCCTCCGACTTTGGTAGTAGCGTCATTCTCAAAGATCGCTTTGGCGCTGGCGGCAACTATGTTTTCAAAATCACTCGCTCCCACGTTTTGCGCATCCGCCAACTCATGCGCCAAAATCCGCATGTTAGCTTTATCCTCCAACCCTACTTAGCTTTTAACCTCGGCTACGCTTACCACGGTACCCCCACTACGGCAGATATCAGGCTCATTTTCCATCGCAATCGGCTTTTCCAGGCTTATCTTCGCTTGGCAAAAGTCAATGATTTTCGCTGCAACCAACATCAGGGCGGGAAACTAATCTATGTGACCAAAAAAGATCTTCCCCCCGCAGTGATAAAAGTCGCACAAAATATTCGCCAAAAAATTAACAAGCTTCACGCCCTCTATGCGCTTGATTTTGTCATCAGCAACTCTGGCCGAATCTACTTTCTCGAAGGCAATATTGGCCCCGGGATTACCTGGGATACGACGGATTTAGTCGATACCAAAAAATCCCAGCAACTCATTCGCAGTATCGTGAGCGAAATATCCTCTCGGATCAAGTCCTAAGTAGTAGGAACATTACCCGAAACCATGGTATACTGATAGGTCATGAAATTTAGTCTCAAGTCCAACTTTGTGCCTTCCGGCGACCAGCCAGAAGCGATTCGTAACCTCGAGCAGGGGATCAAGTCTGGCGTGTGCGATCAAGTATTACTCGGAGTCACCGGTAGTGGCAAAACCTTTACAATTGCCAATGTTATTGCCGATCTGAATCTCCCCACCTTAGTTATCTCTCACAACAAGACCTTGGCCGGCCAGCTCTACCAAGAAATGCGCGAGTTCTTCCCGAGCAACGCCGTTTCTTACTTTGTCTCCTACTACGACTACTACCAACCAGAGGCCTATGTCCCCAGTTCCAACACCTATATCGAGAAAGAAGCGACGATCAACGAGCGTATCGACAAATTACGTCTCCAATCTACTACCAACATCATGACCCGTAGCGACGTGATCGTCGTCGCCTCTGTTTCCTGTATCTATAATATCGGTGATCCCCGTGAGTACGGTAAATATGAGCTCCCCATCTATCTAGGATTAAAGACAGACTGGAAAATTTTAGGTGAAAAACTTGTCGCCATGCAGTACGATCGCTCCGATTACGAATTTAGCCGTGGTTCCTTCCGCATGCGCGGTCAATCGCTGGATATTTACCCAGCATATCAAGACATCGCTTACCGTCTTGAGTTTGGTCTAGACTCAATTACTTCCATTACCGCTTTTGATCCCGTCTCAGGCAAGCCAGCACCAGAGATTATCGGTCGAGAGGGGATTGTTATCTTCCCCGCCAAACTTTATCTGGTTAATCAAGAACGGTTTCAAAAAGCCGAAATGATTATTAGACAAGATCTAGAGTTAGAATATCGTGCTCTCCAGGCCAAAGGGAAATTAATCGAAGCCCAGAGACTTTTGCAACGTACCAACTATGATTTAGAAACCCTCAAAGAACTCGGGACCGTCAACGGTATCGAAAACTACTCCCGCTACTTTGACGGTAGAGGACCTGGTGAGCGCCCCTATTGTCTCCCTGACTTCTTTCAGCATGCATATGGTAACAACTGGCTCGCTGTGATCGATGAATCCCACATGACTGTGCCCCAAATCAGGGGGATGTTTAATGGTGACCAAGCACGCAAACGTACTCTCATCGACTACGGTTTTCGTCTCGAAGCCGCAATCGACAACCGCCCACTCAAATTCGACGAGTTTTACGCTCTTGTACCTCGTACCATCTATGTCTCTGCTACTCCGGATACCTGGGAAATAGATCAAGCCCAGGGTCATATTGTTGAACAACTAGTTAGACCCACGGGGATCCTTGACCCTCAAATCGAGATTCGACCTGCCAAAGACGAAATTGCTGACGTGATTGCCGAAATCAAACAGCGAGCCACACTTAATGAACGAGTCCTCGTTACTACCCTCACCAAAAAAACCGCCGAAGATTTAAGCGGTTATCTCATACAGCAGGGATTGCGCGCCAAATATCTTCATTCTGACATCAAAACTCTCGAGCGCACCGATATCCTTGATTCTCTGCGCAAAAACGAGTTTGATGTTCTGATCGGGGTCAATCTGCTTCGGGAAGGCCTCGATCTACCCGAGGTTACGCTTGTCGCCATTCTCGACGCCGACCGCGAGGGATTTCTCCGTTCTCGAGTTTCACTCATCCAGACCATGGGTCGCGCCGCCCGCAATATTGCCGGTGTGGTTATCCTCTACGCTGATCAGATTACCCACTCTATGAAAGCAGCTATTGAAGAAATTCGCCGCCGCCGCACCTTCCAAATGGCCTACAACAAGAAACGCCACATCACCCCAGAAACAATTATCAAACCAATGAGAGAGAAAATTATCGAAAACGATCAAGAAGATCTACCTTGGCAAGGGATAGAGGACAAAACTACATCCACTCTCATGAATCTCGATAGTAACGCTCTCACTCCTGCGGACCGAGTCAAATGGATTAAAAAATTAGAGCGTGATCTGAAAAAATTAGCTGGGAACATGCAGTTCGAACTGGCCATCCAAGTTAGAGACAAAATCCGCCAACTCAAAGGAGAATCCACTTAAAGGGTCTCTCCCTTAAAGTTTATCAGACTAGGACTTTAAGGGAGAGACCCTCAAAGCAAAAACAATATGCAACAATTCATCTCCATTCGCGGCGCGCGCCAACACAATCTCCAAAACATCGATCTCGACATTCCCAAATACCAGTTTGTCGTTATGACTGGAGTATCAGGAAGCGGAAAATCCAGTCTCGCCTTCGATACCATCTACGCCGAGGGTCAGCGTCGCTACGTCGAATCCCTCTCTAGTTATGCTCGTCAATTCCTGGGGCTCATGGACAAACCAGATGTCGACAAGATTGATGGTCTCTCTCCCAGTATCTCGATCGACCAAAAGACGGTCTCCCACAACCCTCGTTCGACCGTTGGCACCACCACCGAAATCTACGATTACCTCCGCCTCCTCTTTGCCCGTATTGGCCATCCCCAGTGTCCCCATGACGGTACCGAGATCAAAAAACTTTCTCTAGATGAGATTACCACCCTCTCCCTCAGTGAGATTGCCAAAGTTACGGATCTTGTAAAAAAGGTTCCCCATATCTTTACTATTCTCTCTCCCATCGTCCGCAATAAAAAAGGTGAGTTTAGAGACCTCTTCGACAACTTGCGCTCCAAAGGCTACAGCCAGGTCATCGTCGACGGTAAAGACTTCAATCTCAGTGATGACTTTGCTTTACTCAAAACCAACCCCCACACTATCTCCGCCATCATGGACACAATTAGTGTGTCATCCAATGCTCTCAAAGACCCTATCTTTGCCAGTAATCTGAAAACCAGACTGAATAATAGTATTGAGCAAGCCCTGCGTCTTTCTGTTGGTCTCGTCATCCTCAAAACCAAAGAGTCAGAAATCCTTTACTCCGAAAACTATGCTTGTCCAGTTTGTGGTCACTCTCTTCCAGAAATCGAACCTCGCATGTTTAGCTTCAACTCCCCCCTCGGCGCCTGTGAGACCTGTAAAGGCTTGGGGAGTATCCAAAAGATCGATCCTGCGCGCATTATCAATCCTCGCCTATCCTATAATGAGGGCGGCATCCTCCCTCTCAATCGTCTCCTTATGGCCGAAACTTGGTATACGAGGCTCATCAAAACCGTCGCCGACGAAGAAGGGGTCAGCCTCACCACTCCGCTTGGTAATCTCTCCGCCAAAGCTCTACATACCCTTCTTCATGGGACTGGTAAAAAATACGTCGTGGCCGGCACCAACAAGCAGGGCAGACCCACCAAAATAGTCGAAATCTGGAATGGCATTATCCCCCGCCTCGAAGCAAAATATTTTGAAACTCAAAGCGAGTGGTCACGTCTTGATCTGGGTCAATACATGCGCGAAGAGCTCTGTAGTACCTGTCTAGGTGCCAAACTCAAGGCCGAAATCCTCGCCATCACTGTCGATGGGCAAAATATTAATCAAATGACTCATCGCTCAGTCTCTGATCTCCAAAAATATTTTTTCCAAGATCTCCCAGCACAACTCAATCCCTATGAACAACAGGTCGGGGAGGGGATAATAAAAGAAGTCACGAGTCGCTTGACCTTCCTCCACAATGTGGGACTCGGGTATCTCGATTTAGCCAGACAGAGCAAAACCCTCTCGGGTGGGGAGCAACAGCGCATTCGTCTCGCTAGCCAGATCGGCACCGGCCTCACCGGTGTTCTCTACGTCCTCGACGAGCCCTCAATTGGTCTTCATGCTCGTGATGTTGATGCTTTGATAGCCTCACTCAAGCGCTTGGTTAATCTGGGTAATACGCTCATTGTCGTCGAACACGACGAAGAGACCATCCGGAACGCCGATTACCTCATCGAACTAGGGCCAGGTGCAGGTATCCACGGCGGCAGATTGACCGCTCAGGGAACTGTCAAAGAGATTGCACTCAACAAGCACTCCCTTACTGGTCAGTACTTGTCCGGTTCCAAGCAAATTCCTGGTGACATTCTGCCCCTTACTACTAACCGAGGTACGCTCACTCTTATGGGTGCAAAGCAGAATAATCTGAAAAACTTGACCCTCAATCTCCCCTTGGGAAATTTAATTGGCATAACTGGAGTATCCGGAAGCGGCAAATCTACCCTGATCACCGAGACCCTTTTCCCGGCCCTCAAATATTATCTCGATGGCACTTTTTCTGACTCTCAAGGGGCCTATGATCGTTTGGATGGCTTTCACTATCTCAAATCTGCTTATCTCGTCGACCAGTCTCCCATTGGTCGCACTCCCCGCAGTAACCCCGCCACCTATGTCGGTTTTTTTGATGATGTGCGCGATCTCTTTAGTAGCACCCAAGATGCCCGTCTCAAAGGTTATGACAAAGGCAGATTTAGTTTTAACGTCAAAGGTGGTCGTTGTGAAAAATGTCAGGGTGGGGGAGTCATCAAAATTGAGATGCAGTTTTTGCCCGATGTTTATGTCACCTGCGACGTCTGTGAGGGTAAACGCTATAACGAAGAAACTTTGAGTATCAAATATAAAGCCATGACAATCTTTGACATTCTCAACATGACCCTAACGGATGGCGTATCTTTCTTCAAAAATTATCCGCGAATCTACCACAAACTAGAACTCCTAGTCGACGTTGGTCTAGGCTATCTCAAGATCGGGCAGCCTGCCCCCACTCTCTCTGGGGGGGAAGCCCAGCGGATCAAACTCGCCCACGAGCTTGGCAAGCGTGAGAGCAACAACGCCCTCTATATCCTCGACGAGCCTACGACCGGTCTTCATTTTGATGACATCAACAAGCTGATGCTGACTCTCAAGCGACTCGTCCAAAAGGGCAATACCGTCGTGGTCATCGAGCACAACCTCGACGTCATCAAAAACTGTCAGTACCTCGTGGACCTCGGCCCCGAGGGCGGCGATGCCGGAGGTCACCTCGTCTTCCAAGGCCCCACCGCGGACATCTTGAACGTCCCCAATTCCCACACCGCCAAATATCTTAAGAAATATTTATAACCAAACTTTACTCGATCAAACTCATTATGTCCATATGTGCATCCCTAACATCACGATTGACAGCACACAAAGCTTCTAACACGCCATGTGCATTCTGTAATGGCACAATGTCTCCTCCCTTCATAAAAAACTCCTCACTGGTGTTAATAAACGCCTCGAGTGCTACAAGCGCATCCGGTGGGAAAGCACTAAATCTTGTTTTTAACAATTCTCGCGCTCCTGCAAAATTACGGGGTTCATCTGTGTTCATAATTTCCTCTTTACATCAATTGGCAGTAAAATAATTCTACACTATGAGTCAACCAACTTGGCACACGATCAACACTCACTCCGACGCCCCCACCACAGCCGGCGTATACCAATACTGGCAAAAAGGCAAACTCCTCTACATCGGCAAGGCCGTTAACCTCAAAGCTAGACTCGCTAGTCACGCGCAAAACGCCAAGTTAGACGCCAAAGAAGCCGCGATCGTGGCGGGGGATATGATCAAATACACGTTCTGCGACAGCGAATTTAAAGCTCTCCTTCTCGAGTCAGAGTTAATCCGCCAGTGTAAACCTCCTCACAACCGTGTCTGGAAAGACGACAAGAGCTATCTCTATATCGTGATTGATGTGTCCGATCCCTTCCCTCGTCCTCATTTTGCTCGTGCCCACGAATTAAATCTTAAATCTAGAATCTTAAATCCTAAATCTAGAATTTTTGGTCCTTTCCCCAACAGTAAAATCGCCGAAGAAGTACTCACCGCCATCCGCCACCTTATTCCCTTTTGCATGGCCAAGCATGTCGGCAAATATCCCTGCTTTTATTCGCGTCTCGGCCTCTGCAATCCCTGCCCCAGTCAAATTAACACTCCAACAGGAAAGTCCCAGTATCGCAAACAGATTCGCCAAGTTGTCCGCATCCTCGAAGGGAATATTGATCCCGTCATCAAAGAATTAACTAAACAAATGAAACTAGCCTCCTCAACCCAAGATTTCGAAACCGCCCTTGCCACTCGCATCAAAATCGAGCGCTTCAGACATTTTATCACCACCCACAGTTTCACCGATCGCCACTTCTCCTACAACAACTCAGTCGCAAAACTCGCTTCCCTGCGTTCCATACTTAATACTTACTACTTAATACCTAATACTCTCCACCGTATCGAGTGCTATGACGCCAGCAATTCCGGTTTTCTCGACTCGGCAGTCTCTCTCGTTGTGATGACTGACGGGTTACTCGACAAAGGACAGTATCGTCGCTTCAAAGTAAAAAACCCCCGTGCTCACTCCGATCTCGATCGACTCGAAGAAGCTCTCGTTCGTCGACTAAAACATAAATCCTGGCCACTCCCCGACCTCGTCCTGCTCGACGGTGGATTACCCCAACTCCGACATTTACAGCGTATTTTTGATCAGCTACCCAACCCACCCCCCTACCTCGGTCTTGCCAAACGCCCCGATCGCCTCATAGACCTTCGGGGTCAAGCTCTAAAGGCACCGCCCCTTCTCCAAGAACTCCGTGACGAGGCCCATCGTTTTGCCAACAGCTACCGCAAAATTCTCGAAAAAAAACGTACTAGGATATAATCTCACATACAGCGCCCATAGCTCAATTGGATAGAGCGTTTGTCTTCGGAACAAAAGGTTGGTGGTTCAAGTCCACCTGGGCGCACTACACACAATTTCCGCATTGACTCCGTCTCATTCGATGCTAAACTAGCAGAGCATGCAACATTTTATTGACCGTCTCGTCAACAAAGCAATCGAAAAAGCTCAAGCTGAAAGAGTCGAAAAGCTACAGATTAAATCAGACTGGGATCCAGATATTGTGATCTCTCGTGACCCTGGCTCCGGAGGCAGTCCGATTGCCAAGAAACTTGCCAAAAAACTTGGTTGGCAATTTTTTAACAAAGCTTTTATGCTCAAATTGAGCCAAGAACTCCATATTCCTACGGAAGAGCTAGCGCACATCGACGAACATGGGCGCAGTTGGTTAGCCGATACTTTTCATTCTGTCTTTAACCCGAGTTATGTCTCTGATGTACGCTACATCACTCATCTCAAAAAAATCTTGCTCCATGCCGCCAAACTCGGTGATATGGTCATCCTGGGCCGTGGAGCCAACTTGATTCTCCCTCATGACAAATGTCTCCGGGTCCGGATTACCGCTTCTTTTGCAACTAGGGTCGACAATACCTATAAATATGAAAATAAAGTGTCAAAGGACGAGGCCGCCCAGTGGGTTCGTCATATCGAGAAAAACCGTAATCAATTTATTCATCAATATTTTGGCACCAACCCCCATAATCCCTGGAACTACGATCTCGTCATCTCTACCGATCATCTCTCCCTTGACCAGGCTGTTGAAATTATTTTACAAGCCTACTTCGTCAAATTTCCCAAAGAGGGTAAGCTCCTCAAATCCAAATTGTCCTAGGGTATAATATTTCTTAATTGCTCAGGTGGTGAAATGGTATACACGCTAGCTTCAGGAGCTAGTGCCCTTAAAAAGCATGCGGGTTCAAATCCCGCCCTGAGCACTCTAATCTTGGATACCTCGCCTGTTCTCTATTCCCGTCAAATTCTTCTTACGCAGTCGAAGTGAGGTGGGGGTGATCTCTAGCAACTCATCTCCCTCCAAAAAATCAATCGCTTGTTCCAACGAGAGGACTGTGGGTGGCGTCAACTGGATGACTCCGTCAGATGACTTGGAACGCATATTGGTGAGTTGTTTCCCTTTACACACATTCATCCGTACATCCTGTTCTTTGGGAGTAGATCCCACAATCATTCCCTCATAAACATGCGCTGCCGGACCAATAAACAAAATTCCTCTCTCCTCCGCCGCCGAGAGACCATACGACAAACTCTCTCCGCTATGACTGGCGATAATCACTCCAGACCTAATCTTGGGTAGTTCTTTCCCCATAGGTTCATATCCATCAATTTGAGAGGAAAAGAGCACCGTACCTTTAGTCAAAGTCAGCAACAAAGTGCGCAACCCAATAATATTCCGTGTCGGGATCCGGTAGACAAACTCGCTCTCGGTCTCTGACAGTGGTTCCATGGAGATCATCGTTCCATACCGCTTCCCCATCTCCTGATTTATCACACCCTGATATTCATTGGGTACGACAATATCCACTTCTTCGACCGGTTCGATCTTGGCATTATTTGCATCATGTTTCACGATTACTTCTGGTTTCCCCACCTCCATCTCATATCCTTCTCTCCGCATGGTTTCCAGTAGTACCGAGAGATGGAGCTCACCTCGACCAGAGACTTTATATTTGCCATTCTCCAATTTTTCCACCCGAAGCGACAAATTTGACTCAAGCTCACGGTACAGCCGTTCCTCTATTTGGCGACTTGTGACAAATTTACCCTCACGTCCTGCCAGAGGAGAGGTATTTGCTCCCAGTGTCATGTGGAGCGTTGGCTCGGTGATCTCTTGGGAGGGGTAGCCGACGGTATCGGCTGGATCAGCCATAGTTAGCCCAATTTGAACTTCCGCGAGTCCAGGGATTCCTACAATGTCACCCCTGGTAGCCGACTCTACCTCGACTCGACCAAGCCCCTCCGATAATAAAATGCGTTGAACCGCAAATGGTTTAGTGGGTTTATTGGTCAAGATAACGCTCTGTCCCAACTTGATCGTACCTTGGGTAATTTTGCCAATGGCAATACGCCCTAAATGAGGATTGTAATCAATCGAAGATACCAGCATCTTAAAAGTATGCCCGGGATCAGCTTTTGGCGCGGGGAAATACTCAATAATCTTATCCAACAAGGGGATTACGTTACCCGTTAAACCAGTAGAGTAAATCTCGGGCAACTTGCTAAAGACTTTCCCATCTCTCCCCACTCCATACAAAACAGGAAAGTCTAAATGACTTTCATCGTGTGCCAGTTCCAAAAAGAGATTCTCAATCTTGGCAATCACCTGGGGAACCCGCGCAAACTGCTTATCGATCTTATTAATCACTACAATAATTTTTAAGTTAAGTTTGAGGGCTTTTTTGAGCACATATCTGGTTTGTGGCATCGGCCCCTCTTGGGCATCTACTATGAGGAGCGCCCCATCCGCCATCGAGAGTGTTCTCTCCACTTCACCCGAAAAATCCGCGTGTCCTGGAGTATCGATAATATTAATTTTCGTGTCGTTGTAAAAAACTGCACAGTTTTTGGCGAGAATCGTGATTCCTCGTTCTCGCTCTAAGATATTGCTATCCAGTATCGTCGTCTGACTCATCTCTCCTGCGTTCTCGCGAAAGGTGTGGGTCTGTTTCAACATGGCATCCACCAGCGTTGTTTTGCCATGATCAACGTGTGCAATTACTGCCACATTACGGATATCACTAAAGCTATGCATACCAACAACTTCCCTATTGAAAATTAGTCACCTAATTATATCACAATAGAAGGTAATGTAATCAATCGGTGTGGCTAGTTAGGGGTTTAGTAGTCGTTTCCACTTGTCCCATAGCAGTTTCCGGCGGCGGGGAGTTTTGAGTCTCGAAAACGCGAGCTTCCAGCACATAATCGACAATTGTTGTCCCTTGCTCATACCCACACGACGATAGAGATGGCGATTAACTCCCTCCAAACTATTATTGGTTGAAGGGACAATTGGGTTCTCCAAGAAATGAAAGAGTGAGGCGGGATCACGGTTAAGGAGTCGCCAGGCTCTCCTTAA
>JAZDDW010000042.1:0-4816 GCA_043809365.1 bacterium | reverse complement strand
TTCCGAGCCAATTGCGATAATCGCTCCTGTTTTTTTGTGTCTAGCGACATAACTGGGTTCGCGTATCAAGATTCCCTTGCCTTTGACAAACACAAGCGTATTAGCCGTCCCCAAATCAATCCCCATATCCTGGCTAAACATCCCCAAAATTGAGTTTAACATAGGCTCATATGATATCACAGGTGATCATCTGCTATAATTTTCCCATGCAGTCCTTCATTGTCTCGACTCTCTATCTCCTTACCTCCCTCATCCCCCTCACCTTCACCACCTTCAACTCCGAGCTCTTCGAATTCCCCAAATTTATTCTCCTCTTATCTGGTACGCTTGTGATCACCATAGCTTGGGCTATTCATCTCTACCAAACCAAGACATCTCCCTTGACCATTGTCCATCGTCCATCGTACATTAGTCTCGGTGTCCTCGCCATCCTCATTACTCAAACTCTCGCGACCATTTTTAGCATTCATCCCTATACCAGTTTTTGGGGTTATTATTCCCGCTACCACGGGGGACTCTTAACCACCATTTGCTACACGATTATCTATTTTGCCGCCCTCAAATGGTTGGATAACAAATCTACCCAAAAACTAATCAAAATATCGGTAACAACAGCTTTATTTATTAGCTTATATGCCATCGCCGAGCACTTTGGGATCGACAAAAATCTCTGGATCCAAGACGTCCAAAATCGCGTCTTCTCTACCCTTGGTCAACCCAATTGGCTTGCCGCTTATCTCATCCCCAACTTCTTTTTATCCCTCTATTTATTTCACAATCATCATCCCAAAAATTATTCACCCCTCATCCATTATTCATTATCCATCATTCTGTTTGTCGCCCTCCTCTTTACCAAGTCACGCAGTGGCCTCCTTGCTTTCACTCTCTCGTATCTGACTTATTGGCTCCTTATGATTCGTCAATTTTCTTTTACTAAAATCAAGTCACAACTTTTTGTTTATTCCGCAATTCTCCTAGTCTCAATTTTTGTTTTTCGCACACCCATCACTATCCCCACAACTCAATCACCGCAAGGTACCACTCTCGACTCCGGAGGGACCGAATCGGGGGATATCCGCAAAATTGTCTGGGAGGGAGCACTGCGTTTGATAGCCAAATATCCTCTCCTTGGTACTGGCCCCGAGACCTTTGCCTATACCTATTATTGGACTCGCCCCACCACCCATAACCTCACTTCCGAATGGGATTTTCTTTACAACAAAGCCCACAACGAATACTTAAATATTGCCGCTGGGGCCGGCATCCTTGGCCTGCTTGCCTACCTCGCCTTTCATTTTGCGGTTCTGCAGAATAGCCTCACCCTGATCCCCAAATCCACTTTCAGCATTTATCCCGTGCTTGGCGCCTCTCTAGTCGGCTTTACCCTTACCAATTTCTTCGGTTTTTCCGTCATCCCCGTTTATCTTATGATGATGCTCGTCTCAGTTCTCCCTTCCACCATTTCCCGCTCTCCTAAGCCCAGTCAACCATTGACCATTGGCCATTGGCCATTACTCCTACTCATCTTCATTCCCCTTATTTACCCAGCTCGCCTCTTCTTCGCTGACCTCGCCTACGCCAAAGGCAAAAGCTACCTCGACGCGAGCCAACCAGCCCCCGCTATTCCCTTCCTCCTCCGCGCCACGCATTACCGTCCCCAAGAAGCCTTGTTTCACAGTAGCCTCGGCGAGGCCTACGCCCTCCTCGGTCAAACTGATTTTGCAGTCAAAGAAGCCAAAACAACTCGCGCACTCAATCCCGCGCATCTCAATTATTTCAAATCTCGTGCCAAAATTTACCTCACTCTTTCCCTCAATGATCTTGGTGCCCAAGAGCTAGAACAAGCTCGCTCTCTCGCTCCCACCGATCCCAAGCTCGCTTACAATCTCGGCCTCGTCTATACCCGTCTCAACAAACCCGGCGAATCCGAGCAACAATTTCGCGACGCGATCTCCCTCAAGCCCAACTATGCCGATCCCTACTATGCCCTCACCCTCCTCTTTGAACAAACCAAACAAACCGACCAGCTACCCGCGCTCCTCACCTCCGCCAAAACCAATCTCTCCACCTACTCAGGACAGTTGAGAGAGAAAATCAGTCAGCATTTGTCTCCTATAGGTGATTAAGTGTTTCACTTTCATCTAGCTCTTCTATTTGCAAGAAATCATTTTTCCAATCAAAGGTGTCTTTCGTCGTTGCATTTACCATTCCCAAATCCCCACCCCAATGACTTTTTTCATTCATTCTCATTAATAATTGCACATATCGTCTCTCTATTTCCTCATTACTCATAGATTTTCTCTAACCTCTGTTATAATTAATGTTACGAATATTACCAACCCTATAACAATATGTCAAGCATTCTCACCGTTCCCCACGATATCTTACGGGAAAAATCGGTCACAATCGATCGACTCACTCCCGACATCCAGCACCAAGTTATCGAGCTCATCGAAACGATGAAATCCGCCCACGACCCCGAGGGTGTCGGTCTCTCCTTCCCCCAGATCGGTTATAACCTCCGCGGTTTCGTCACTTATCTCGAAAAAAAGATGAGAGTTTATCTCAATCCCGTAATCCTGGACATGTCCGAAGAAACAACCCTTGGTGGCACCCCCGAGCGTCCCACCCTCGAGGGTTGTCTCTCTATCCCCTGGCTCTATGGCCCAGTCTGGCGCAGCAAGAAGATAAAAATTACCGCCATCGACGAACACGGGGTCGGGTTTACCAAAACCTTAACCAGCTTCTCCGCCCGCCTCTTCCTCCACGAATTTGATCACCTCGAAGGAATCTTATTTACCGATTATATAATCGGTAAATCGCCTATCAAATCCTTCCGTAGCCTTGGCGAAGGAGGACCCCTGTACCTCTTGGATCGAGAAAAAGACCAATTTGTCACGATCGCCGATCCCTCCGCCGTAATCAAGTGGTAACCCTTGACAAATCTTCGTTTTTGTTTCACTATTACTAGTATATGATCAGTATATCTGGAATAAAAAATCAAGATCAAATCGAAAAACTCCCATATTTCACAAAATCAGAAGCTAGTCTCTTGATTGACAAGATAGGGAGAAACCTTGATAGCAAACTCGCCCAACTCAAGAAAATTGGCTACTTCCATTCACTCAAAAACAACCTCTATACCACCGACACATATTTGATCAAAGCCAACCATAGCCATTACAGCGAATTTATCGCCAACACTCTTAGATCCCCCTCATACCTCTCTCTTGAATACGTTCTTGCCTTGCATGATCTCATTCCAGAGGGGATCACAACGTACACATCAATCACCATCAAGTCATCAAGGCAATATCAAAATATCCTTGGCACATTTGTGTATCGCAATCTCAAACCAATTTTATTCACTGGATTTATTGAAAAAACTTGGAACACCAATACCCTCAAAATAGCCACACCCGCCAAAGCACTCTTTGACTACCTTTATCTTAAAAATCTTACAAATCCAGTTGTTGAACTCACAAGTGATTTACGTTTTAACTGGGACAATTTTTCAAAAACTGATCTTACAGAATTTGCCACATACACAACCCTAATTAAATCTCCCAAAATGTCAAATATCTTAACAATTATCAAGGGTTTCTATGCTCATTAATGATCTAAAGTCGATTGTAGAAAAAAATCCCGACGTTTCACCGACCTATCTCCGCTCGCTTCTCAAAGAACGACTCCAGTATTATATTCTGCAATTCATTAGTTCCTCTCCTTGGTCAGGCAATTTACTCTTCAAAGGGGGTACTTGTCTCCGTTTTTTTTATGATCTTCCCAGACTTTCAGAAGATCTGGATTTTGATATGACAAAAATGGACGACTTCGATCTCCAAGATTTCAATACATCAATTACCAAATACTTTATCTCGATTATTCAATTCCCAAGTTTTACCACCAAATTAGCAAGCAATGGACGTACTCTCTATCTTAAATTTCCGATCCTAAACCACATTATCCCTGATTTTGGCGAACAACAAAGTAATGTTTTACACATTCGTCTAGACATCACTCCCGAACCAGGCCACAAATATACTACTCAAATATCCACCAAATCTGCCCTCAACTTCTCTTTTATTACGCGCCATTATTCATTATCTGACCTCTTCGCAGGCAAAATTGCCGCCATCATTAAACGTGAAACCATCGAAGGGACGAATTTACAACCTCGTACCAAGGGTAGAGATTATTACGATCTGATTTGGTATTTAGAAAAGAAAACCATTCCCAATTGGGACTACTTACAAGAAATCACGGGGTTAGACCATGGCAAAGCGTTGCTTGCTCTACAAACCAAAGTAAGCGAAGTGAATCCAAAAATCATAGAGCAAGACCTGCTCCCCTTTTTCTCGGATCAAAATTTTGTTAAATCTTTTTGCCAAAATCTCAAAGAGCTTTTCCACACCCAATCCCAAAGTTTATAGAGATCGCCCTACGCCAAATCTCCTACTTTTAGCTTGGTTTGTTCCAAAATTACCCGCTTCGCGATTACTTTTCTGGGCAATATTTGCGGTAACTTGGGCATAGTCTAGGCGTATCCGACCATTCGGTTAGACTGGATAGGTGTCAAGGGTATCTGCATCAAGGTCATTACGCTATTCGTTTTATCCACCGGCACCTCCTCCCCATCTTCAATCAAAGACTCCACATACACTTCGATTGCCTCCCGAATATTCCCAAGTGCTTCGTCAATTGTGTCCCCGTCATCTGCCACCCCCAAAGTCGGACAATACGCCACAAAACATGGTTTGTTACTCCCCGTCCGCTCGTCTGGTTCGACCACCACCCGATAGTTCAAGATTGTTGT
>JAZDDW010000041.1:0-12418 GCA_043809365.1 bacterium | reverse complement strand
GAGAGTATAAATTTCTTCGAGATTGTCCCAGGCAAAATAAATGTCGTGACCAAGTGACTCCAGCACTGAGGCTACCGAGAGCATGTAGCGCTCCCCTCCCCCCAGATGATCTAAGTAGGGGCTGACAATCAGAGCTTTTTTTGTTTGAATCATAAGTTGTGTTAATACTCTAATTATTCGAATAATCGGAGTTTTTGCTGTTTAGGGAATTTGGGTAATGTAGTGGATTTGGAGAGGAGTTGGAGCTCGTAAAGTTTGGCGTAGGAGATAAAGACAGAAAAACCTTGATAGAGAGACTGGATGAGACCTATTTTGCCATCGAGTAATCCCCTTTTGAAAACACCGCGTCGAAGTGACTCCATCCACCATTTGCGGATTAGGGTAAGAGGTGTGACAAGGGGCAATCTGCCGGTAAAGTATTGGTCGGCTTCGATACACGAATACCGGTTGGTTTTGTCTACCATTTGGGTAAGACCCAGATCTTTGTGATGTTCCAGGGAATGGATAGTCTTAATAGTACAACCTCTCACCTTGGGACTACTATGGATGTTCTTGGGCCACTCCAAAAAATCAGCCCTACGGATAAGGCGAACCACATAATCTCGCTCCCAGCCTCCGTGGTGGAGCGGGAAACCCAGGGAATAGTTGTCACGGGGGATGGCGTAGGCAGAACAAGAAGCCAGATTAGCTATCAGAGTCAGAATCTCGTCTTTGAGAGTGGGTGGGATTATCTCGTCATAATCCATGACCAGAACCCAATCACTCTGGGCCTCTCTCACCTGTTGCTCCCTGATTGTCTCGACAATAACAGGAGTTTTGATATTGATTACCCTGGCCTTGAATTGTTTAAACAACTCGAGGGCAGGGTTGTCAGTCCGCTCCATATTAAAGATAATTAATTCGTCGGCAAAGGCAACACTACTTAGCATCGCGGCAAACGTTGAAAGAGAGTCATCTCTGGCTATTTGGGTACTAACGGATAGCATAGACCCCCTTTTGAATACCAAAATATGTTGACGAAGTCACAATGGGAGAGAATGATTCTTGCAGAAGGTCAAGATCTTCCTTGGCAATTAGGGCAGTGGGAGTGGTGGCGTTGTGCCAAGTGGTGCGAAATTTGTCCACGTCGTAATAAAACTCGACTGGTCCCCGGTAATAAAAGGGTACTGAGGGCATGCCACCGTAGCGGAAACTCGAAGTTAGGCGGGCAACAGAAGGTAAGAGGGCTTCGGCTAGACGTTCTGAGGGCGGGACGAGAACGACAAGGGTGCCAGCTTGCAGTTTCCCCAGTTCTTGAGCGACGTAGAGTCGATCAGGGAGAGGAGCCGTAAGTTTATTGATCTCGACTGAACGCGAGGTGACCAAAATAGCTTGAAGACCAATACCTACCGCCAGAATAGCCACCACACTCCTACTAATCTTGTCTTTTTGCCAGCGACCAATGGCTTCGGCGATTAATAAAGCAAGAGCGGGATAGACCGGTAAGATGTACCAAAACAGCCGAGTTTTGGCGAGGGTAAAGATGGCGAGGGGAGAGAGCACCCACCACAATAAATATCGACTACTGCGCCTAATCAGGAGACTAAGAACCCCAACCGCTGAGACCAATAAAACTCCAAGGCCTAAATTTTGCCATAGGTAGGTAAAGTAATACCAACGATTTTCAAAGTGGAACTCGATTTGAGCGGTGGCACGGCGGAATACCTGTTCAAAAAAATAGGGAGTGGTAAATTCACCGTGGTACATAAAGTATGCATATATGTGCCACGGCAAGATGAATAATGAACAATGGACGATGGTCGATAGGATAAATTTTTGTGACTTAGAGAGAAGGATCGGGAGGGCGATAATGATCGAGAGGAGGCCGGCGAGACCTTTGAACCAGACTCCGCCAAAAATGGAGAGAGCTACCCACCAAGCAGGACGATTTTCGAGCAGAAATAACATAGTAGTGGTGATACTGGCTAGGAGCGGCATGTCGGTGTTGACTGCTCTCGTGCGACCCAGAAAGAGATTAAAAGTGGCGAGGGTGCCAGCGGCAATTAGACCGTGTTTCCAATTGCCAAGGTGGGTACCAAGGCGATAGACAATGTAGAGAGTGTAAACGGCAAAGAGGGGCATGAGGAGGCGGGCACCATATGAGCTAGGTCCAGCCAAAAATATCCCTAGGGCTGAGACCCAGGAGATGCCAGGTGGTTTTTCTAGCCAAGCGGCGCCATTCCAAAAAGAAACAAAGAGATTCTTGGTTAGGAGTAATTGGCGGCCTAGTTCGGCGTAGATGCCTTCGTCCCAATCAAAAAGTGCGTCGCGGCCTAAGTTTGCATATAGTATATAGCCAATAGCTACTAGAAAAACCCAAATTAATTGTTGAGAATATTTATGTTTTACTTTTGGCCACAATGCGCGTAATAGTTTCATTTCTATTCCCCATTTTACCCCATAAATAGTCTAAAAACGCTTGGCGGCGGATGGGAGAGTTCCAGTTGCGGAAAAGTGCTTCGCGCAGAAGGGCAAAACGCAGGCGTAGACTACCATAGCGGCGCCCGATGAGAAAACGATTCCGGGTGAGGTAATAATCTACCAGAGGACTGCCAGATACCGTCGCGCTAGAGTTGCAATGGTACACCACCAGGCTTGGGTTATACATGACCTCGATACCCATGGTTTGGGCATGGAGGCAAAAATCAGTATCTTCGAGGTAAAGGAAGAAAGGTTCGTCAAGTAAACCTATCTTGCGAAATACCTGGGCCGGCACGGCGATAAAACAGCCAGTGATAAACTCGACAGGACGAACCTTGTCGTACTGACCCCTATCTACTTCGTCGACTCCGTAGTGAGCCGCGATCGCACTCGCCCAGTTAAAGTAACCACCAGCGTACCAAAGGACATCTCCCCTACCCTTAAGTTCCTCATGAAACTCATAGCCTTTGGCGTAGTAAATCTTCCCGCCGGAGATTCTGTTTTTCCCGGCGACAAACCGAAAAGCACGGAAGAAGAGATTGGGGTCAACTAGGGTATCGTTGTTGAGGATGTAGACAACTTTGGCCCCTATACGGAGGGCTTTTTTGATGCCAACATTATTACCCGCGGAAAAACCAATATTTTTTTCGGTAACAATTAGATCAAGGCCAGGACAAAGTTTTTTTAACTCGCTAATACACTCTTCGCTACTACCGTTGTCTACCACGATGATGTGCGGCGCGTCTTTGCTGGCTTGAATAGATTTGACGGCGGTGGCTGTCACTAACGCATCGCGAAAATTAATCAAGACCGCAGCGTGTTTGATGGGTATAGCTCTTGGCATGAAGCAAGTTTAATACGATGGGCTGTATTCGTCTAGTCTTGCGATACAAAGAGTGAGAGGCCATGGGCTATAAATCCTTTCCCGGGACCGTATTCCAATATTCCTCCAATGGGTTGGTGTAGTTCATCTTCGGTGCTATGTATTACGCTGTTGTCACCAGCAGTAATTTCATGAAAAAATTTACCTTGTTCTCCAGCGTCAACCAGTAAATATAAATAAGCATGGGGAGGGATAGGAGTCTCATTGAGATAATGCCATTCATTTGATGGCAAAAGTTTTACCTCTACTCTTCCCATCTTTACCGCGTTCAAGTCGACCGCGTATGTAACGACTGGCCCATCAGCTGCTTCAACTTTGGCACTGGTGGCTGAAATAGTAATCATTGTTCTCCTCTAAATTGTAGTGGCAGTGAGGATATTATAAACCCTTAATCAACTTTAGGGCTTTTCGCCTGATGCGGTGGAGGAGTTTGGTAGCGCCTGTGGCACTTTCTACCGCTAAAGTAGTGAGCCAATAGGATAGCTCCGAAGATTTGCTACGAAGCGCGTGAAAGAGGGATTGGGTTTCGGAAGTCGTCAACTCGGCGCGTTTACCCTGGATTTCCCAGAGATAGGCATATGACACAAGAGTTTGTACTCCCATGAGGGAGGAAAGAATCAGACCATACAAGCCATCTTTGTATCCTTCGGTCAGGAAGAAACGGCGCATAAATTCGCCAAGTGGTTTAGAGAGAAGATCAAGCGCGGTAAATTTGACTTTGTCGCCGTCTAAAACTTTAGCGTACTCCCGCGGATAATCGACCAAGTTTTTGAGGACGAATTCATGGATGGTAGCATAGTTGCGATGAATTAGATTGTGGTTCGCGGTTGCAACTGTCCCATTGCCTTCGATAAATTGTGCTCGCTCGTGCACGCCTCCCCGAAATAGCACCATCTTGGGGCGGAAAAAGACGAGGCGATGATCTGGGTACCAATCACAATGTTCTATCCATTTGTCGAAGACGTAGTTTTTGCGGGGAATTTGGACTCCATCTAGATAGATATCCTTGGCAAAAAATTGCAGTTCTTTGGCTAGAGCGGGCTCGACCACTTCGTCAGCATCAATCATGAGTACCCAGTTGAACGCCCCTACCTTGGTGAGAGCAAAGTTGCGCTGAGCACTAAAGTTATCTAGAGGGCGAGAGAAAACTTGGGCACCGACTTGCTGGGCAATCGAGAGAGTTTTGTCGGTGCTACCCGAATCAAGTACAATAATTTTCGATACCCAATTAAGCGATTTAAGACATGTGGGCAAATCAGCTTCTTCATCCTTGGTCAAAATGACAGCCGCGATGGTGGGTTTGAGGGTTTTTTTCTTCCAGCTACTAGCTTGGAAATGGTAAGAATAGGAATCTGCGGCGGTCCCAAATTGATAACCTTGCTTTAAAGCGGCTTGGACATAAAGATAATCATTGCTCACGGCGGTACTCGTGCCGAACTTGCCAGCGGTGGGGTAGTGACCAAGAGCGTCATAATCCTCGCGTTTCTGGAGCATGGGGATAAAAAATCCGTCTGAAGTGTACCCGGTTGAGCGACGAGATGCGCACCACTCCATAAATTCTTGTTCTTTGAATTCTGAGGGTAAAACCCCGAAATCTTGTTGGATATTGGTTTTGTAGACAGGGATGATCCCGGGCTCGATTACGCGTCCCACAACGAGGCGTTTGGGCTCCCAGTACTTGAGTAGGTTAGAGTCCCAGTGGGGAGCAAAATACTGATCGTCGGATGCAAAGACTAACCAATCTGTCGTGGCTACCTCTGCTCCCCTATTCCAGTTGCCGTAGGGACCAAGATTTTCTTTGTTGACCCAAGCTTTTACCGCGTGCTTTTTACAAACTTTTAGAATATCCTCGTTCACTTTACCCGTATTCATGTCAGGATCAATAATGATACAAAACTCAATTTCTAGATCGGAGTTCTTTTTGATACTGGCTATCGCTAAATCTAATTCTTCGTAGGCATTGACGGTAGGGATGATCACTGAAATGGTCGATGGTCGATGATCGATGGTCGATTTCATAAGTTACGGTGTCCCATTAAATTAAACCAGTTAACAAACTCGGACTTGAGCCGAGGTCCATCTAAGATTATGATGGCTCCCGTATATGTTACCATTCCCGCGATCATCGTGATGACTAGAGTGAGCAAAGAATGAGTGAAGTTCTGATTAATAAAGTAAGTAACAACTCCCATAATCAGACTGGCAAGCAAGGGTTTTTTGAGAGAATCCCAGGTTGAGACTGGGACAACTTTATTCATTTGGCGAACTACAATAGGGAGAGTCGCGTAAGTGATGATGAGCCCGGCTATCGCGATCCCGACATATCCGTACTTATAAATGAGTGGGGCACCTAGTCCCCAAGTGAGGACGGTATAGATCCCCATGAGGGCCAAAACTACCTTGGGACGTCCAAGCGCATAGAGAGCATTGGTGTAGGTGGTCGTAATAATAATAGGATAAGCCCCGGCAAGAAAGAGGAGGAGGGTGGGGAGCGACGGCAGCCATTTACTAGATTTGTCGGCGTAGAGATATTCCAAGATCGGACGGGAGGTGATTAAGAGTCCGGTAATGGCGGGCATGTAGAGATAAGCCATAAATGAGACTGACTTTTCGATCCAACGGCGCAGCCTCTTTGTATCGTGCTGGATGCGAGAATAGGCAGGGAACATTACGCGAGAGACAATATTGATAATCTCCATGGGGCGGGTGGCGATATTCTGGGCAAGATTCACAAACCCAACCGCCGCTGGCCCGTACCAATAGGCAATGAGGGTGGGGGTGATATTGTCTTTGATGAGAGCCAAAACACTATTGAGCTGATAGGGTACCCCAAAAGAGAGCAGAGCCTTGACCGAGACTCTCGAGAAGGCCCAACCAATATTCCAGGGGGAGAGAATATTGAGGACTACGGCTCCCGTTACCACCCGAGCCAGGATGGCAATCACGAGACTCCAGACCCCAAACCCATGGAGAGCCATGTAGACGGCAATGCCGTTGTACACCAGAGTTTCGATAATCTCAGGGATAACTAGACGCTCAAAACGAAGAGAGCGCTCGAGGATAATCGAGGGGATAGTTTTGAAAGATGTAATAAAAAGGGAGAGAGAAAGAACTCGGATTAACCAGATCCCCTGCATGCCTAGGTGGTAAAAATTGGCGATATAGGGTGAGGTTATCCAAGCTATAACGAGCAAGAAGGTTACTAGAGATTGTTGGATGGTAAAAGTGGTGCGTAGGTCGTCTTGGGTGAGCTCGTCTTTTTTTTGGATTAAGGCGGCGCCAAAGCCAATATCGGAGAAAAATGCGAGAAAAGTGAAGACCACAAAACTAATAATCCCAAACACCCCAAAGACGTCTTGGGAGAGGGCGCGAGCCAAAATAATTACTCCCACCGTATCAATGATCTTTAAGATGAGACGGCGAAAAGTGAGAGTAAAAACTCCCTTGAACGCTTTGGCTTTGATGTTGTCGATATTAAGAATAGTCATATTATTTGAATATTGGGCCTACATCGACCAGGTAAGCATTCTCTCCCCCGAGATTATCCTGACCTTGATAAGAGACCTCCAGGACGGGGTTATTACATAACACTCTTGCTCCATTGGCAAGGGAGAGAGTGTAGGAGAGTTGCCGCAGAGCGGAATCACCTCCAGTAAAGGTTATGGCGTTGTGGGTGCAAATGGTGGGCCAATCTAGGATAGAGATAGCTTGGGCGGACATCCGCGCGCGACCAGTAGTCCAGTGAACCTTCTGCGATAAAGAGATCGTGGAGAGGGAGGCGGCAATCAAAAACAAGGTTAAAACATACTGCCATCGCCCACGAATAAATTGATAAACGATTAATAGTAAAGGAATGAGCGCCAGGTCTAGATAATGGGGATAGCGATGGTTGAGCAGGAAAAGGACAGGGGCGAGGGCGAGGGTAAACCAAGCAAGATAAAGGATAATTTGGCGAAGAGCGTTACGCAGGAGGGAGAAGAGAAAAAGTAAAAAAGTAAGCGAGGTGAAAAGGGTAATAGAGAATCCCAAAATACCAAAATCACGAATAAATTGAGGTAGGTTGATACCAAAGGCGGGGGTAGCGTAGCGGATCCATTCTTCGGCGGCTCCAAATGCGAAAAGCAAATACCAACGGAGGGTGCTGACGACATTGAGTCCAAAGACAAATTGATATTCAGTTTGGGCAGCGTGAGAAGGGAGTAAACGCAGTAACAAGTAACAAGTGAAAAGTGAAAAGTAGGGGATAAATTTCTGGAAGGATAATTTTTGTTTTTGTAGGAGGGTGAGAATAATTGCAATAAAGGGAATCATAATGGCAGTTTCCTTGGAGAGCAATGCGAGTAGAAAGAACAGGGATGAAACCCTCGATTTATTGTCCAAAAAATAATTGAGTGAGAGCAAACCAAAGAAAGCCGACAAGAGTTGCTGGGTAGCGGCAATATAAAAAAGACTCAAGAATTGTGCCGAGCTGGTGGCATAGACTAGACCGATAAGTATGGCGGTGAGGTGATTAACTTTGAGTTTGGTCACCAAGGAATAGACAAAATATCCACAACTAGCTTGGAGTAGGAGCATAAAAAGATGCATAAAGAAGGGAGCGCGAACTAAACCAAAGACAGCAGTAAAGATAAAATAATAGAGCTGGGTACCCAGTGGTCTAAAGAAAGCAAAACCAGATTGGGCGAAAGGATTAAAAAAATTGAAAACTTCGGAAGTAGTCCTGGCTTGAGAGATAGAGAGAAAATACCAATCATCTTGGGAAAAGCCGTATTTAAGAGATGCACCGTAGGCGAGGAAAGTAGCTAAGATGAGGAGTAACCAAATTTTAAATTTTGGCATAAATTATGAGAGTAATGAGGGTAAGGATAGTCAGAGCATAACTAAATCTCTCGAGATTGGTGTGAGATTGAATCAACTGAATATTGGTTGATTGCGTGGGATTGGGATAGGACAAGAGACCACTAACGCTCGGCCTAGTGGGGACGAGTTTACCGTCTACGATTACTTTCCAGGTAGGATAGTAGGCGCGATCAAGAGATGAGGCAGGAAGAGGATTACTCAGCCAGCGGGGAGCAAATTCTGGGATGATTTGCGGCAATGTCTCTAGGTAAGAGGAGCTGGTATAGCGAGAGAGGTCAGCGGGGAAAGTTGATTGGGGAGCAAACAGTTTGAGATTGGTCAGTAGCAAACAACAAACAGCTAACAGCAAACAGCTATTGCGAGCAAATTTGTTTTTGATAAGAGTGAAGGAGAGGCCAGCGAGGGAAGAAAGGAAAAAACCAACAAGCCCGAGATATCGCCAAGGGAACTGGATAACTTGAAGGAGTGCCAGGTGATCCCAGATAAATTGAGAGTAAGGAGTGGTCATAAAGATGGTAAGGAGTGCCGAGGTCACCAGCAACTGAATATAGCGCTTACGCAAAAGCAAGAGCGAACCCAAGGATAGGAGGACAACTATTTTCCCGAGTTTGAATGACATCCCATCTTCGAGCCCCATCGCAGATCCCCCATACCCCCAGGTAGAGTTCCAGAGCTGAGAGGGGGCAACATAATGGAGGGAATAATTTGTAGTTTTGGCGATTGAGTCAGCCTGCACAAAATTGCGCTCAAAAATGAGGGGGAGGAGATAAAAACTAGAAAGGGTTATGGTAGCAAGGATGGGCAAAATGAGTGCTTTGAGATGATGGTGATGATGAAACAAGATCCAGATAAGTAAAAAGGGGAAAGTAATGAGCGGGATCAGGTTGTGAGAAAGGATAAAAAGTGTCGTGATAATGGCAGTCATGATTTGGCGCTGATGAGAACCCAGATTTTGCCAAGCGTAGAATAACCAAGGGAGGAGGGAGAGCGCGAGGGTCTCAGCGTAGGCTCCGCGTACATAGAGATTAACCGCCATATAGGGGAGCGTACCAAAGGCAAGGGAAGAGAAGAATGCGACTCCCCTACCCCATTTTTTCATGAGCGTATACATGCCGAGCATACCCAAGACGGAGGAGGAAAAAAGGACAACTTTGACAGCTGTAAAATAGGAGCCGGTAACAAGCTTAACTAGGAGGGCTAGATAATAAAAGAGTGGAGCATAAAAGTGAAAAAGTGGGTAGCCCAACCCCTGATTGATCCCAGTAGCCCAAATGGGAGGGAACTGACCTCCACGAATCGTCCCCTCCATGAGATACAGCCTCGCAAGATGGGTCGTATCGTGCATGGGATACCAAACCGTGCCAAGCAGAGGGCGAAAAATAAGGAGAGCGAGAATAATGAATAATGAATAATGAATAATGGATGAGCGCATAGCTATTGACTGCTGGGTAGTACACGATATAGATTCATCGGATTATCACGCAATTTGGGGTAACTAGCAACTAGTTCTAGTCCGGATGGCACGTCTTTTTTATAACTATTGTTGAGAATAATGTAGGTTTCGGGATTGGTTTTGACTGACTGCAGGGCGTGACTGGGAGGGATGTCGGTGATGGGATATAGCCCCGTAATCGTGAGTCCATCAACACGGCCATCGGCATAGAGCTCGAGACCGTGGGGAAGGATACCAAAGGTCCCCTCGGTGAAGATGGTCATGGGCTTGCCGGTAGATTTAATTCGCGCAACAGCCCAATCGGCAATCTGTTTGGTACCATTACCAGCTGACCAACCATTGACGTAACCCTGGTCTACACTCGTGTAGGGGAAATGAATGGGATCGGAAATTAAACGAGTAATAAGGTAAATGGGCAAGAGAGTAAGAGAGAATAAGGCAATAATACGATATTTAGTATTCTTGATTGCGGCGAGAGCGTAGGCAGTAAAAAGGAGGATAAAGGGAGTAACAAAAATAATATAGCGAGGGGCAAACAGACGAGCCAAGAGAACCGTCCCCAACATGGGGCCAAACAACCAGGCGGAGAGAAATAACCCGAGACGGTAATTTTTGCGGAAAATCAAGTAGAAACCAAACAACGACATGAATAAGACGGGAATAGTGGTGTAGGCATGTTGCCACCGCCAGACGTCCAAAAAGTTGTTGGAGAGGCGCCCAAACTCGTGGAAGATTTCGCTATATGGCACGATAAAAAAAGCGTTTTTCTGACCAATCATGTGCATCCAGGGAGAGAGACGCTGGACGTTGTAGATTACCGTGGCCAAAAACCAAGAAATCAAAACTAACCCAGCGTACTTAATGGTCTGCTTGGAACAGATGTGTTTAAAATCGACGACGAGGAGATAGGCGACAGGAATCAACAACAAAAAGAACATGCCCGATGATTTGACAAGAATCGTGGCTCCCGTCCACATCCCAAGCAGAAGTGCCACGTCGAGCCGACGTGAGCGAGCTAGAAGGATCGAACCATTGCATACCCAGATAGCTCCTGAGACCAGCATGGATTCCATGACTCCGAAGCGGTAGTAGAAAAAGAGGTAGGGAGAAAACATGGCAAGGAGCATAGCCATAAGAGCAGTCTTTTTACCTTGGATAAGCCAGCCCAAGTAGCCCATCCCGAGCACTGTACCAAGTCCAGTCACCACGGAGGCAGTGCGGCCTGCAGCCAGCGGGTCAGCGATAAATTTGAGGAAGGGAATCACAAACCAGACATAGAGAGGTTGTTTGCCGTCGGTCAAACTAATAAAGCGCCAAGAGGCGTCGTGCCAGGCAATCTGAGCCCAGCGCAAATAGAGGGCTTCGTCGACAAAAATGGGGAGACGGGTCAGATTGGTTAAGGTAAGCGCAAAATAGGCGATGACCAGGCCAAAAATAATCATCCACTCAAGCTTTGTAAGACGTGGAAACCACTGCATGAAGCCATTATAACTTACTTCAGCTGTTTCTGATTTTCGCTTGATTTGAGGTAATTGGTGCGCGAAAGAAATCAATCCAGTTTTGGGAGTATCCTTTTTGCTCGTAGAGCTTTTTCATCCGCTCCTGAGCTAGTTCGGGATTTCGATTTCTTGGATTCTTTCGTACCCAACTTTTGCCAACCAGCGCTTACATGATATATTTATAAACCAAATACTACCCGAATGTCAATGTTCTAAAAATCATGAGAGTCAGAGATGGTTTTACCCCCATCTACAACGATTGATTGACCATTAGTAACGAGCCAAAACTCTAATTATTCGAATAATTAGAGTTTTGAGTTACGATTGCCATAGATTGGAACAGTAATAATTAGGTAAACACCCACAATGCCCGCGTATACCAAGTAGGATGATTGGAGACCATACCGAGTGGCGATCAGACCAAATAGGAGTTGAAAGGGTAGGACGTTGCGAGCGAATGAATTGAGTGAGGCCACAGTTGAACGCTCTCCCCCACTCACCTCGCGTTGAATAATGCCTTCTCCAATGACGTTACTAAACTCGAGGATAATCCCCAAGAATAAGATACCCGCGGCAAGCAGAGGGTGACGGAGATAGGCGGCAGAAACAAGAATTAATAGAGCAAGAAAGGTGGTCAAGTTCAGGATGGACCAAGCGTGAGTTGCCAATCGGTGAGCTAGCAAACTAGCTAGGCTTTGCCCCACAGTGGCGAGACCGAAGATGAGACCAATAACGTAGTTGGGAAACCCAAGGAATTGGAGGTAAAGATCATTAAATTCTTCCAGGTTGGCAAAGAGTGACATAATTACTCCCGAATAAATAATGATGTGCATGAGATTGGGATTGTGACGCACCGACTTGAGGGCAGAGAGAAGAAACTGCCAGTAATTGGATTCCTTGGTAGATAAGGTCGATTTGATTTCTGGCCAGAACGAAACCATGATAGCGAGGGTAAGTACGGAAAATCCGGACAAGAAAAGAGTAAGGTTATAGGAAACTTGGCTCAAGAAACCACCAAGAGTTACTGCGACGCCGATGCCGAGCGTACGTAAGGCGTTTCCTTTTCCCCAGATTTGTTCAAAATGGTGAGTGAGGTGATGTTTTTGGAGAAAGTCGTAAACGTAAGCTTGCAGAGTACCGGAGTTAAAAGTACCACCGATGGTGCGAAAAACAAATCCAAGCAAAAACATGGGAAACGAATGACTATAAATCCAGAGAAAATAACAGAAGGCAAAAGTAAGATTAGAGATAATGAGCATTTTG
>JAZDDW010000040.1:0-5095 GCA_043809365.1 bacterium | reverse complement strand
GATTTCGGTTTTTTCTGCCATTAGTAGAAAAAACCTCGCCATATTCCAAATCTTGTTCCCAAAGTTGCGCATCGCCCTCACCTTGTCTTCCGAGAGGGGAACTTTTCCTCCTTCGCCGTTGCCAAATAGCAGCGACATCCGGAAAGCATCCGCCCCATATTTGTCGACCAAATCAATGGGGTTAATCACATTGCCCTTACTCTTGCTCATTTTCTGACCCTTGCCGTCCACAACTGCCGGCCAAAGGTACACATTCTTAAAGGGCACGTCTCCTCGGATATAAAGCCCGAACATCATCATCCGCGACACCCACATCCTGAGAATATCCACCATTGTCGCCATCACATCGGTAGGGTAGCGCGTGGCATACTCATCGTCTTTCAAAGTCACCAGTGGCCACTGACCAGAGGAGAACCAGGTGTCAAATGTATCTGTTTCTTGTAGATACCCCTCACCAGGACATTTTTCCGCAACTACATATTTCGCCTCTTTTGGTGCCGACAGGGTCTGCAATCCCATCTCAATTTCTTCCAATTTATAGCTCTTGAGTAATTCTCCCACCATCCCACTCACCGGCTTTCTCTCTTTATCCAAAAACGTCACATGAATATTGTTGTTTTCTCCCAATTTGAGAATTTGAGAATTTGAGATTTGTGATTTAACTAAGTACCACGCCGGAATTCTGATCCCCCACACTACCTGTCGAGAAATCGGCCAGTCATGCATGATCGCCATCCAATCGAGGATTTGTTTCTCAAACTTCTTGGGGAATATTTTTGTTTTCCCTTTTTTCACTGCGTCCACGACCGGTGGCTTAAGTGTCTCCACCTTAATAAACCAGTTGGGCATCACCATTGGCTCAAGATCTCGCTTACATTTGTAACACACCGTTACCGCATGTACATAGTGCTCATCAACTTCCTCAATTAACCCGGAGCTTGCCAAATCCTCTGCTATTTTCTTCCTCGCTGCCGCTACCTTCATTCCGGTGTATGGTCCCGCAATCCGGGTTAGTCTCCCATTCAAATCAATAACCCTTTTCATCTCCAAGTTATGCGTTTTCCCCATCTCAAAGTCTGCTGGGTCATGGGCTGGTGTGACCTTGACCACTCCCGTCCCAAACTTTGGGTCTACATGTTCGTCCGCAATCACTTTCAACTTAAATTTGCCGAGTAACCCCTCAACCTCAATTTCTTGTCCCACATACTTTTTGTACCTTTTGTCTGTCGGGTGCACCGCGACCGCCGTATCCCCGAACTTAGTTTCAGGTCTGACCGTCGCAAGGGTAAATGGCCCATATTTAATGTAGTAAAGCGGATCCTCTCGCTCTTCGTGTAAGACCTCGAGCTCCGCCAAACTTGTTCCACAATGCGTACAGTAATTGACCATGTACTCGCTGCGGTAAACCAACCCCTCCGATTCCATTTTGCTAAAAGTCTCAAACACTCGCCTTAAAACGTGTGGGTCGAGCGTAAACACACTTCGACCCCAATCCGCCGAAAACCCCAGGCGGCGAAACTGCTCGAAAATCAGTCCCGAGTTCTCCTCGACAAACTTGGTAATATTGTTATAGAGTGTTTTCCGGTCAAAATCTGTGCGTGACTTACCTTCCTTAGCTAGTTGTTTCTCGTACACAAACTGGGTCTCAAATCCGGCGTGATCTCGTCCCGGGATCCACTCTGCGGCGTAGCCCTGCATCCGGCGGTAGCGGATCAAGATATCGTCGATCGTGTACATCCCGTGCCCAGCATGTAGACTCGCATTGGCGTTGGGCGGTGGCATCAGGATGGTATAGGGTTTATTCCCCTTGGGGGTAAACGCCCGGCTCGTCTCCCACTCCTCATAAATCTGTTTTTCCACCTTCTGATGTTCAAATACCTTTTCCATAATCTTATTCTACCAGAGACCTATTTGAGAATTGGAGAATTTACGATTTGTGATTACTGTGCCCCAGTCCCCCGCAAATACACATTCGCCCACGGCCGATACGCACTACTAAACGTTTTCTCTTGCAGAGTCTCGCCGTTCCTTACTACCTTATACTCAAAACTCGCCTTCGCTCCCCACGCGCTCCAATCTACTTGTTTCATCACCCCCGCAGGTAGTGTTGGGTCATCTTGATAAATATTGGGTGGGGGAGGGGAAATACCCCAGACTTTAGGCTCCGAGATTGTCGCTACTCTCCCGTCATTGGTACCATAAATTTCTATCACCAAAAACAGTTTTTTCGGATCATTGATCGTCTGGATCAAGATGTGTCCTGGTGTATCGTTCTTAAAACGAAAGTCTTTAGAGGGTGCAATCACCGTGGCGTCCACCCCCGGCTTACTGTTTAGCTCGTAGTAGGAAACGCGATAAGAATGTGCCCAGCGCTCAAGTATGGGTAAGCCTGCCGCCATCGCCGCTCTAAACATTGTCGTTGATACCTGGCAAAGTCCGCCCCCATCTCCCAGTACCGTCCTGCCCCCAGAAATAATGTAAGCGCTTCGGTATCCCGTAGCTCCCGATACCTCTCCCACGAGTTTATTAAAACTTACCTCTTCGCCTGGGGGTATCAAGGCGCTCTGGATTCTGCCTGCCGCGAGCCCCACATTATAAATACGGTTAGGAATCGAATGAGCGTAGTATGATTCTCCCCGCCCAATCCGCTCTTTTATCCCCAGCTCGTTCACTTTATCTGTTGTTACAAGCGGTGCCGTTCGCTTGACTGCAATCTGGACATTCTCCGTTTTTGTTGTTTCTGTTACCAGTTTTATTAACCCAACCTTCATCACTTGAGCAGTTTGTTCCGCCTCTACTTTAACCCCATCTTTACCTGGGGCAAACTCTTTTACTTTCCCTTCGCTAAATTCAAACTTCGCGTCTTGGGGTGGTCTGTCCAAACTCTCTCCCAACCCCCCCACATATTGCAGAATCAGCCCAGAGTCAAATATTTCTTCATCTTTCCCTGTATACAACAAGGAAATTAATTCTTTAGTTGTCAGCTTAATTTGTTCGTCATCCAATACTAGAATTAGATTTTTCTCTAATAATTTATTTCCTCGCGATGCAAGTAGTTGCAACTGTTCACCATTTAATTGTTTGTCTACCTTTTTTGTCGGGATCTCCACCTTCTCGGTCTTAAGTTTAGCCGCAGTAGCTCCTACTCTTTGCTTCAGTAGCTCGCGGTCGATAATCACTCCGTCACTTCCGTTAACAACTACTATTTTATTTTTTTCTAGTGTTACGCTCGGCTCATTCGGGGCTATCTCTACCATTGGTACTATTTCCTCCATCCACTCGTCCCACCTTGCCGCCTCCGTCAGTTGTACTTGGAGCGGGTAATCTGTTTGCTTGTTAATCAGGAGGAGAAGATAGTCCGCAATTATTAACCTTCTCCCATAACGGTAACCCTCATTCAAAGAACTATCCAAATCAAAACCTATTAATTCTTTGGGGATCTTCCACTCGGATTCATTAAATGTCAGATTCATTTGATAATCCGCAATTTTGTTTTCTAGTTTGACCTTTGCCTGCTCGCGCGTGAGCCCTCCCACCTCTACTGTTGCAATTGTCACTCCCGGGTAAAACTTGCTATGCCACACCAATCGGACTATCCCCACCAGAAGGATCAACCCCAATAACACCCCCAACCCAAAAAAACTAACAATTTTCTTCATGTCTGATATCATGGTACCATGTCCAAGTTTCCTGATCCCACCAAAAACTACGACGCTACCCCAGTCACCGGTGCCATCGACCTGTCCGACAATCCCCCTTCAAGCGCCGTAACTTCAGCGCAGGTGCCTCTCTACTCCGCGCCTCGTAGCGTAGCGCAGACCCCGAGCATAGCCGAGGGGCCTACTCCCCCCCCCACCCCCATAGCCCCCAGCTCTAGACCGTTTCGCAACTTCATCCCGCTCGCCATCGGTATCCTCGCGATTATTCTCCTTTTGGTGCTTGGTTTCTCTCTTCTCCCCAAATTATTCAAAAAATCTGCCCCCATTACCCTCAACTATTGGGGTCTTTGGGAACCCACTTCTGTAGTCCAATCCGTGATTGCCGAGTACGAAGCGAGTCATCCCAACATCAAAATCAACTACACGCTCCAGAGTCCCAAGAACTATCGCTCTCGCATGTTAGCCGCCGCGGGTCAATCCAGTGCTCCCGACATTATCCGCATTCACAATACTTGGCTCCCTATGCTACGCAAAGATTTATCTCCCGCTCCCGACACTATTCTCAAAGTCAGCGATCTCTCTGATTATTATCCCGTCATGCAAAAAGATTTTGTCCTGGGCAATAAAATCTATGGCCTACCCCTAGAAGTTGATGGCTTGGCTCTAATCTACAATGTCGACATGTTTGAGGAAGCCGGTCTCTCTCCACCCTCTGACTGGAATACACTGCGCAAAATTGCTTTTGATCTTACCCGTACCAACCCAGAAACCGGCATTATCGAACGTGCGGGTGTTGCTCTGGGCACCACGGGCAACATTGACCATTGGTCAGATATTCTCGGGCTCTTGATCTTGCAGAACTCTGGCAATCCTGGGCGGCCCAGCGAGGTTGCCGTGCAAGAAGCCCTCACTTTCTATACCACCATCTCTCTCAAAGATAAGTCGTGGGATGCCTCTCAACCCAGTTCAGTTTACGCTTTTGCGACAGGTACTGTCGCTATGATTTTTGCTCCAGCCTGGCAAGTCGCCGAAATCAAAGTCATCAATCCCGAACTAAATTTTCGTATTGCGCCTGTTCCAATCTTGCCTACTTCCGATGTTGCCTGGGCTAGCTACTGGGGAGAGGCAGTTCCTGCGACTTGTAAATATCCCGAAGCCGCCTGGGAATTTATCAAGTATTTAGGTTCATCGCCAGCCCTGCAACAAATGTATGCCGGCGCAAGCGCCATTCGCCCCATTGGCGAACCCTATCCGCTTGTCAGCCTGAGTAGTACCCTGGCCTCCGATCCTTTGGCTGGTGCCTACGTTTCCCAGGGACCCAAGTATTCTTCTTGGTATCTCGCCAGTCGCACCTACGACGAGGGTCTCAATGATCAACTCATCAAATACTACGAAGATGCCATTAACTCCATCAATGGAGGTTCTAGCGTAGGAGC
>JAZDDW010000039.1:0-4940 GCA_043809365.1 bacterium | reverse complement strand
TGGATGTCGCGCATCAAGTCTCTGGCCTTACCTTCGGCTTCAAGTTCGGGAGTAAGATTGATGTCGAGCGAAAATTCTTTGCCCATGAGGACTGATTTGACGTTGAGTTCTTCAGCCAAGACAGCGTGCAATTCTATGGGCAGATCGGTGGGGATGGTGACAGAAGAGAGGGGCTGACGGAGGCGAATACCGGCGGCTTTGCGGGCCGAGTGACCAGCCTCAACGATTTGCATAACTTGTCGCATATGTTGTTCGAGCTGTGGGTCTCTTGCGCCCGCAACTGGCCAAGAGGCTAGGTGGACTGACTCATCTCCCGTCAAGTTTGTATACATTTGATCGGTGAGGTACGGCATAAAAGGTGAGAGCATGATGGAAAGTTTGGTCAAGACAGTATACAAAGTGTCCATAGCTTCACACACACGATTACGGGAGCGTCGAATGTACCAGGTCGAAAGTTCTTGGACAAACAGTTCTAGAGCGGCAACAGCGTGGTAGGCGTCAAAAATGTCGAGAAACTTTTCGCATTCTTGGATAGTGGAATTGAGACGTGAAATAATCCAGCGATCGAGAACGTGAGGAGAAGGTTCTGCTTGGGCAAGATAGGCCCAATGATTATCAGCGGCGGCATTGGCAAAAAATCTATACGAATTCCAGAGGATCAGGTGAAACTGACGCCTAACCTGGTCGGTCGTTTTGTATCCAAAGAGGAGATTTTGGGTGGGATTGTGGCGGACAAAAGTCCAGCGCATGATATCTGCCCCGATATTCCCGGCACCTTCGCTAAATTCGATCGAATTCCCCCAACTTTTGTGCATCGCCCTACCGTCTTCCCCAAGCATAGATCCATATCCAAGTACTGTCTTGAATGAAGGAGTGTCAGTGAGGACCGTACTCATTGCAATCATGGAATAAAACCAGTTTTTGAACTGTCCAGGGAAACTTTCTGTAATAAAATCTCCCGGGTACCATTCGTTAAAATAGTGCTTATCGCCAATAAAGCTAGGTTCTTTGGTCAAGGGATCTAAGAGAGTAGAGAATGGGATCACTCCAGCGTCAAGCCAGACATTGCCCACATCGCCAATACGGCTCACTACCTCACCACATTTGTCGCATTTAATCTTGACCTCGTCTATCTCTGGTTTGTGAGGGGTGTGACCAACAAATTTTTCCCAACCTGAAACAGCTTTTTGTTGTAGTTCCTCTTTGCCCCCTATAACCTGGAAATGACCACATTGGCACTCGTAGATGGGCAAGGCTAGTCCCCAATATCGATTGGGTTTGCTAATTAGCCAGTCATGCATGTTGACTAACCAGTCTAGCTCCCGCTCGAGCCCAAATTCTGGTAGCCAAGTAATTTGTTTGGCGACAGCTTGCAGGCGCGTCCGCAGAGTCCGTCCATCACTCCCCTTTTTGTCCATGTCGATATACCACACGTTGGCTACTTTCCAAACCAATTCTGTCTTACAGCGCCAACAGGCTGGGTAGCGATGTTTATATTTTTCGACAGCGAAAAGAAATTGAGGATTTTGATAAAGAAAATTGAGGATAATTTCTGGATGTTTTTTAGCGTTTTTCCCACTAAACTCCCCAAAACCTTGGGCTAAATAATTGGCCTCATCATCGATCACGGGAATTATAGGAAGTCCACGGAGCTTACCTAGTTTGAAATCTTCGCTACCGGCTGAAACGGCAGTGTGAACAAGGCCCGTACCTTCGGTGGTCGTGATCGGGAGAATAAAGCTGTCAGTTGCGACGACGGAGTGAAAAGTAGCTGGGTTGTTGTCACCTACTTCCTTAACGGCGGGGAGATGATCAAAAGGAGCGGTATAGTGAAGTCCCACCAATTCTTTACCCAGTACGGTTTTGACAATTGTGTGGTGGAGATGATCGATAAAAACTCGCTCGACTGCATCTTTGGCGACCCAAACTGCACGGCCTTTATCATCATTGACTAGTGCGTATTCAAGCTTTTCGTCTACGGCAATGGCGATGTTGGCCGGAATGGTCCAAGGCGTAGTAGTCCAGATCATAAAATATTCATTTTCTCGCTCAACGAATGGCAGCGTGAGGTAGACCGAGTCGTGAATGAGCTCTTTATAATCTTCGGTCAACATCTCGTGTTGGGAAATGGCAGTTTGACAACGTGGACACCAAGGTACGGAATCTTGACCCTTGTAGATCCAACCGTGTTCGTGACAGACTTTGAGAAAATGCCAGATCATGTAGTTGTTGGCGTCGCTCATCGTGTAGTAGGAATGATCCCAGTCCATAAAATTACCTAATCGTTTAGTTTGTTCGGTTTGGATCCCAGAGAACTTGGTGACGTGGTCCTTGCAGAGTTGCACAAATTTGGCGACCCCGAATTCTTCAATTTTTTTCTTGTTGGTAAACCCTAGTTCTTTTTCTACTTCTACCTCAACCCAAAGACCCTGACAGTCAAAACCGTTTTGAAAACGTTGTTTGTATCCGCGAAGGTTTTTGTATTTTTGCCAGAGATCTTTATATGTTCTACCCCAACCGTGATGAACCCCCATGGGATTATTGGCGGTAATTGGTCCATCGAAAAAAGTAAAGTGTTGATCTGAGCTGTCATTTTTATGCAAATATTTCTCGACAATGCCGTCCCCGTAGAAATGTTTTAGGAGGTTTTCCTCCATGGCGACAAAATCGGGAGTTGCCTCGACCGCATTGATTTGATGTTTGGTCATAAATATCCCCTTTAAACCAATAAAGACCCTCGTAAAAGGGTCCTTCGACTGACGCTTAGGACGGTGCCACCTTTAATTTCACTTATATAGCTGTCACGGGCCTACCCGGGGAGGTCTAGTTTATTCTTCTCCCAGCTCGTGTAGTGATAGCTACACTAATAACGCTTTTGTTAACAGTAGTATACAACATGCCTAGACATGATTCCAGGTATTACCATGTTATGATGCAACTATGACGAAGCGGGCAGTAGTGCGACATGTGAAGCAACCAGATCCCGTACCATTTACCAGGGCAGGATATGAAAATCTTAAGGTTAGACAGACAGAACTGCTCGCCAAGCGGGAGGTGGTGCTTGTCGCTCTGCAACGCGCGCGGGAGATGGGAGATCTGTCGGAGAATGGAGCCTATACCGCCGCGAGGTTTGAACTCGGGAACACGGACCGAGAGCTGCGGAGACTTGCCTTTATGCTCAAGTACGGGGTGGTCATGGAAGCCAAGGGTAGAGACAAGATCGGATTTGGGAATCGAGTTACGGTAGAACTAAACGGACACAAATTCACCTATTTGCTCGTGGGTACCCAGGAATCTGATCCCAAGCTAAAAATGATTTCACTTGAGTCTCCAATTGGGAGGGCCCTACTTGGCAAGAGAGTGGGTGATAAGGTAATCGTGAATATGCCTGATCGGGTAAGTGAGTATGTGGTTAAAAAGATTGAGTAGGCCTACAGGGTCGGACCCTGAAGGTTAAGAACTGATAGTATCACCGCGCGTAACCATTTGGGACAACGCTTCATCGGTCAAACGGACTGATTCTAAACCAGTTTCATAACTATTCATGAGGAAGGAGGTTCAAAGTAGTAAACAGCCAAGCCATAGCCCCATTGCCTTGCTCGGCCAATTGTTGAGCCTCTATAATTTCAGAGGGGGTAAGTTTAGGTATTTCAACATGAGTAATCCCTGCTCCAGTATGGACAACTTTCTTTGCGGAAATTTTGAGGGCATGAGCCTGATGTTCCTGGTAAAGTTCGTGGGCCCAGGCGGCTAAATTATCGAAAGAACCTAGAAAGCTGGGTCTCTGAAGGGCACCATCTATATCAATGTCAGCTATATAAAATTCGTTTGGCCTCATATTGATTACCTTGTTGTCAATAATTATAAAGTTACTGTTGTCGTAGAAACGCTGGGATGTCGAAGGGGTCGGAAGAATCTTCTTTGGGGGGGGCGGGAGGATGGGAGGTGTCGTCTGGATCGTTTGAATCATTGTTCTGTTGATCATCTTGGATACTGGCAGACTGGCCGATGCCCTGGAGGTTGGCAAAACCACCGCGGGTATTGTCAAAACCAGTGGCAATCACGGAAATTTTGATCTGATCACCCATGGCTTCGTCGATCGTGGCACCAAAGATAATATTAGCGTCGGGATCAGCGTGAGAACTAATCATTTCGGCGGCTTCGGAGACCTCGTTCATCGTGAGATCGGGTCCACCCGTGATATTAAAGAGAATGCCACGAGCTCCATCAATCTTGACTTCGAGGAGCGGGGAGGAAATGGCGGTCCTGGAGGCCATTTGAGCGCGATTCTCCCCTGTCCCCATCCCTACTCCCATGAGAGCGGTACCAGCGTCAGTCATAATGGCACGAACGTCGGCAAAGTCGACGTTGATCAACCCTGGAACGGTAATCAAGTCAGAAATACCCTGGACTCCTTGGCCTAGGACCGAGTCCGCAACCCGGAAAGCTTCTTGGAGAGTCATTTTTTTGTCGACCACATCCATGAGTTTTTGATTGGGAATGACGATCAAGGTGTCGACTTTATCTTTAAGCTCGTCGATGCCATCTTCGGCGATACTCATCCGCCTGATCCCTTCAAAAGCAAAAGGTTTGGTGACGACAGCGACAGTCAAAGCCCCGGCTTCTTTGGCTAGTTCGGCGATAAGAGGTGCACCCCCCGTCCCAGTTCCCCCACCCATCCCGGCAGTAATAAAGACCATGTCAGTATCCATGAGCAACTCCTTGAGTTTCTCCCGTGACTCTTCGGCTGCCTGATGACCAATATCTGGGTCGGCCCCGCTACCTAGGCCTTTGGTCAAGTTTTCCCCGATTTGGAGTTTGACGGTCGCGGGATTGTTTAAAAGAGCTTGGGAATCTGTATTGATCGCCACAAACTCGACTCCCTTGATCTTGCCAGTGACGACCATGCTAGCTACGGCATTGTTACCCCCACCACCAAT
>JAZDDW010000038.1:0-37275 GCA_043809365.1 bacterium | reverse complement strand
GCCGCCGCCATGTTTATTTTCTCGGCGATTTTGGTTGGTGACCCCACCAAGTCCACGATCTTTCATACCGCCAACACTACCAACGCCAACCCCTTTGGCATTGACCAAAACCACGAATTTTACACTGGCTACGGCGGACTGTGGAAAGATGGTACCGGCAAGATTTGGATGCCACCCTTTACTTTAACTGGCAACATCGACTTTAACGCCCAGGATATTCTCACCATCATCGGCTTTATCGTCTTCCTCATGACCCCCGCCGCCGTCAAGATGGCCCAAGACTGGCTCCAAATCAAAGAATCCCCCTACACCGCCGAGGCCTTAGCCAATATCGGTGCCGGAAGCCAAGTTGGTATCTGGCCGATTAAAGCCACAATCGGTGGAATCCGTGCAGAACACCAAGCCCAACGTCAAGCTGCTCTCCTTGGCAAACAAATCAGGGGCCCTGATGCCCAACAACCCACAGCACCTACCAGCCAAGACTCAGGCTAATCAACTTCTAGTCACTAAATATTCTCTTAATCACGGCGCCGAGTGTTTTTTCTCCCTCGCTCACCATCGCGTCCCAAATAAACCACGGGTCATTAACCCACAGATTTCGCCTCATCCATCGCCACAGCTTGGGTCCGTATCGCTTCTCCAAAAACTTCTCCATTTCTCCTCTAGTTATCACCCCATTGTTCACAGCGAACCTCATGGCGTACTCCACATCAGTCAAACCCAACGACTTCATAAACTTATTGTGTTCCAGTATGCTTTCATTCCACAACATTGTCTCGTCCATTGAAGCCGGCACCCAATATCCATTCTCATCCACCATATACTCGCCATTGTCCATCACCTCTCCATTTAGGTTCCAGTCAGACTTCCCTTTTAGGTACTCAAAAGCACCCCAGTCTGATTCGGGATCTTTAAACATCTTCACCCCTGGTTGAACAAACTTGCCCACCTTCTTCCTTCTTAAGTCATACACAACTTCCAACAATTTTTTTGCAAATCGATCGTACCCACTTGATGCCCAGGGATCATATCCCGTCATCACCCCCAGTGCCTCCACCATCGCCGGAGTTATCCCGTTTTTAAACCCGGACTTAAAAGCTCCAATCACTTTCTCCATTTTGACATTGTAGTTACCAAAATCCGCAAAGTCAGTGGCTCTCAACTCACGATATGTCGTTAATTTATTAAATGAAAAATTTTTCATAAAGTCCTCTAGGTTCTTTCCACCAATTTCTCTTCCTAATTTTCCTCCCAGCTTAGCATTTACCTTCTCCCAATCCACTGCTGCCAACATTTGTCGCTCTTTTGCGGTAAACTTCTGTTTTTCATATCGTTTCCGCATTATTTCAATTTGTTTTGTATATTGTGCTTGTTTCTCTTTCGACAAATTCCCCCAATCTACAGACTTACCACTCTCGCTCTGCCGTCGCAAAAACTCGGTTTTTGCCTCTTCGAAACTCAATGTTTCCTTCCCCAATAATCTCACGTCATCTGCCGACAGATAATTGGTTAAAAACTTCTCGTCCCTAATCTGCCTCACATTCTTTATGTGTCCCTCAATCATCTCTCCTGCTTGTGCTGCCAATCCCTTCTCTACTCCCGCCTCCATCATTAGTTTGGTTATCCCTTTCTTTACTAATCCCTTATAGTTCTCAAACGAGTAAATCAATCCATCTACGCTCAGCGCCTCGAGTAACGATGTGTCCAAAAATCCGTATTCCTCCGCATAACGCCTAATCTTGAGCAATCCTAATAAATCCTTGTTTTCTACTGACTTTGACACTTTTACGTCGTCTAATACCTGCGCCCATGTCCCTGAAGCCTGCCAATACGCATGCCCTACCCCCACCATCCACAAATTTTTATTTGACAAGACATCAATCCTCATCTCTCCCGCTTTACCATCCTCACCGATAATTTTAACAGCGTCGCTCAGTTTTCCAATCTCCTCTCCCTTCATATTTATGATAACTCCGCCCTCTGTGACCTTACAACTTTGCCCCTTTAGTTGACTCACAATCATTTCTCTATATAAGTCATCTGTTTCAGTTAAGTTTCGATAATGCATTCTCTTAGCCCAGCCCTCTTCTTCCAACATATCTCTAAACTGCCACGGCGCCAAAGTAGTCTTTTTGCCATCTAACTCTACCCCCACTCCCAAAGTTTCCGCATTCTTCTCCATAAAGGATTGAAATGGCTCCACCCCCATCATCTTTGTTAGTCTCGCATAATCTTCCATGCCACTCATAGACCCAAATGAATCGTGAAAAATCATCACTTTTTCAAAAGCGTCAAACAACCCTAAATACGACTTATCCTCCAATTGTGACAGGATCGCCCGTGCCTCGGTCATCAAACTAGTTAGGTAAATATCTCGCTGTCCCTCTCGCAAACCCACTCCATACAAGTAAGCCATTAGTTCTCTGGTATATGCCGCGTAATTTTCCTTATCTAATAATTCTTTTAAGCGTCCATAGTGCTCTTTGCCCCTTTCATCTTTAAAAGCCTCATATATTTTCCCCGCCTCCTCTGCTTCAAAACCGTGTCGTTCTCCCATCAGCTTCACAAACTCCACCCTCCTTCCTTCAACATCGCTCGCATGAGATCTTTGTACATTTGCCATCAAGTCGTACATATCTCCCGCCCCCACTCCATGTTCCTCAAACATTCCTCGCCACTTCCCCAAGCCACTCCCCCTTTGACGACCATAGCCACCAAATGCTGTTTCAATCTCATCTATCATCCCTTGGGTCTTCGCTCGTCTCTCTGTTTCCACTCCCAATCTTTGTGCGGCCCCTTGTCCCTCGGCACCCCCATAAGCTCCCAACCCTATCTTGGCCTCCATTAACGCTTGTTCAACCGTCATTTTTCTATCCGCTTTTGCCCACACTTCCTGCAACGACTCCATTACTTCTACTCTCACATAATCCTCTAACAGTTCCCTTGCCTTTCCCTCTTTCGCTCCCAATTTTTTTGCAACTCGCTCCGCAATTTGTCTCGCCAACACGTCACCGTACACAAATGAGGTCCCCATACCTAACTCGTAAGCTTTTTCTTGTTCTTCGACCCCACCGTAGCGGTAGCGAGTCATATCTTTCGCTCTCAAAAACTTCTTCATTAACGCCTCTTCGCTCAAATCTTCTAATACCTCACCCCCAAAATCTCTCTTCACTTCTGCCACAAAAGCGTCTACTTGTTTCTGATTCTCTTCTTTATTACCCCCACGCCTCACCAACCACACCCTATCCTCCTCTTTTCTTTCTGCTTTATCTTTAAAATCTTCCGTCTCCAAGACATAGCTCTTTAAGTTGGTCCGCTCCGTCTCATTTTTATCTGCCACCAATCTCTGAATACTTTCCCGATGCTCCGCAAGTTTCAACCGATCTTTTAGTTCCCGGATGTAGCCAATTTCTCGGTTTACCATTATCTCCACTTGCTCTTTCTGATCTTTGGGCAACTCAACCTTAGTTTTCTCTGCGATCTCTAGGAGAGTTGCTTCTAACGCTTTAATGTCTGCTTTATCTGCCCCTATTCCCAACTCTCTTATTTTTGGAAGTCGCTCGTCTACCATTTTTGCCAAACCTATAACCTCATTCCTCGTTTCTCCCCCACTCTCCAACACTGATTCCAAGGTCACATCCCTGGAACTTACTTCATCAATCTCCAATGCTTTTTTAAACAGCTCTCTCAACTCTCCCTCTGCCCCACTCTTCACCTCGAAGTCTGGATCATTCAATCTCTCCTCTAAATTCTCCAGCGCATCCTTATCGACCCCCCCCACTCCCCTAACCATCTTCAAGAATCTCAGCTTAAACAGGGTTATTAGTCCTTCTACAAACGTCGTTGGAGACTCTTTTTTATTGCTCCCACCTTTCCCACTCCTTCTCTCCCCCCTTCCAGGTTCCATTTCCGGCTTCCCATCACTTATTCCACCTGAGTCAACAACCATGCCCCAATTCTACCACACCAACCCGCCTGCGCAGACGACCCCGCCCAGAGTAACCAAATTTAATATTCCACCCCAGAGGTGTAGTCTAGCTACCCCAATCTGATTTCCAGTCTTCCCCCCATCGACTCGGCCATCGCCATCAGGGTCCGTAGGGTGGCATTGCGCGCGCCCGATTCTACCTTGGCTATTGTCGCTCGCGGGATCTTGGCCATTTTAGCCAATTTGTCCTGGGTTAGTCCTAGTTTATTTCTTTTACGTCGTAGAGCTACTGCCACCTCATAATATTTTTTCTCCGCCTCAATAATTTTCCATTCCTCGGAGGTTACGTCCTTGTTAAATTCTTCCAGAGTAATTGCTAATTTCTTCAATTTTGCAGATCTTTTATCTACAATAACAATTTTCCTCATATAACTATTGTGTCATATACGACACATAGATGTCAAGACCCACCTAATCATTCTCTTTACTACACCACCCCAACCCCATACTTCCTGATCTCACTCGCCAGTGTACTATATGGATTAGCTAGATCTTTGGGACTCATGGGGATCCACGCCTTCTTGACCAACCCCACATACTTTTGTACCTAGGCTATGGTAGCTGATGTTAATTTTATTTTTCTAGCCACATCATCCACTCAACAACTTTTTCGTTACTGGACCCCGCCAAGAGAGAATCAAACTCTCATTCCGGCTTAACCAGTCAGTCTCCACCCACTTTCTAGTTACGCATTGGTAACTCCGTCTGCCACTGACTGGGTAGTTATTTTACAAACGCCGGGTCTTCTCAAATGTCGGTACTTGGGGTCCGACGCCGATCTAGTGACCACTGGCTATCTATCAATATATCACAAACCCTTGACAATCCCGCCCCCATCCTCTATTCTTATTTCAGATATTACAATAATCACTGTAAAAAATGAAATACTCCCCCTTAATCATCCGCCAAATTATCAAAGATAGCCAGATAGCCATCTTTAGTCCTCGTGACCTAAGTTCCCTCCTCCTCCTCTCTCCTCGACTTACTCTCTACTACCTCCAAAAGGGCGTTAAAGACCAACTCTTTCTCCGCCTCAAAAATGGGCTTTATACGCTCGCCACCGACCCGGCTCGCACCGTTGAGATCGCCAATCGCCTCTACTCTCCCTCCTATCTCTCTTTTGAATACGCCCTCTCTCACTATAACCTCATCCCCGAAACAATCTATAGTATTACCTCTGCTACCCCCAAAACTACTCGTGAATATGGGGTGGCCGGTATTACCTACTCCTACACCACCATTCCCCCCCTCGCTTACACAGGATATCTTCCCCTTACCCAAGATTATCGCTCATATCTGATTGCCGAACCAGAAAAGGCGGTCGCCGACTATCTTTATCTTCTCTCTCTGGGGAGACGTGGCCACTACGAACGCCTCGATGTTTCTGGCCTTGATCAGGCGAAAATTACTCATTATTTATCTCTTTTTGCCAGGCCCTCTCTTTACAAATTATTAAAAAATTTTCAGGAGTCAAATGCTCTCACAGTCATTTCTTAATGACCTCACAACTAGATATCAAACATTCCCCGAAAACGTTTATCGTGAATATCTCCAACACCTGATTCTCAATCATTTGTATCAGCAAAAAGTTAGTGATCAATTATTTTTCAAGGGTGGTACCGCTCTCCGCCTCATTCATCGCAGTCCACGTTTTTCTGAAGATCTTGATTTTGATACCAATCTACATCAGGTCAAGGTCTGGGAATCTGTGATCGAAAACGCCCTCCTTTCGCTTTCGCACGAAACCACGCTCGACATTGCCGAGAGCAAGCCTACCACCGGTGGTTATCTGGGTGTTTTTGTCTCATCTCAATATGGCCAACTTATTAAAATTAAGTTTGAAATTTCCTTTCGTCGTAACCATACAGAGGGCACAATTAGAGCAGTCCAAAATGATTATCTCCCCCCCTATTCTCTTTACTCTGTTACTGATCCTTTTCTAGTATCTGGCAAGTTGTCGGCTTTGTTTGATCGAGCCAAGGCGCGCGATTTTTATGATCTTTACATTTTACTGCGGATGAATCTCCTTACCCCGACCGACAAAAAACAGCTAGTTGCCGCTAAAAAACTATTAGAGGGTACAACCCTCAATTTTGATACTCAACTCAAACATCTCCTCCCTCGCTCTCACTGGATGATTATCAAAGATTTCAAAACCACCCTCTTGTCAGAATTGGAGCGTTTTACAAGGTAGAATAACCCCATGGCTACATTCCACCCCGGAGGTGTTCCTCCTTCGCCTACGGCTACGGACGGACGCGGTAGCCTTGTAGTTCGAGCTATTTCCACAGAGATGTAGGGTGATTACACTTCGCTAATTACATCAAAACCCTTGTAGCTCCCCACAATCGCAAGTCCTATTATTTTCCCCTGCACCACCCCTTGCTGTCGTAGTTGTTTTGCCGTCTCGTTTAGCGTCGCCCCACTCCCCACCGCATCATCGATCAAGAGCACATTGTTGTACGATCCACCATTCTCTGCCACCATCGTCTTGGCGGCATTTTCTACCCTATCCGCCAAACTTTTCAGTGTTTTTTGTGGCACCATCAATTCCGATCGAATCTTGCGAATTTTGATCAGTCTTAGCGGCAACCGCAGACCTCTTTCCAGCTCGCTCATCAGTTGCATTTCTCGCCGCACCGTTGGCGGCACAAATTCCACGCCATCGATCTGGTGTTTATTTATTACCAGGCCCACTTTTCCCCTCACACTCTCTACCAATTCAGCAATAATTTCGCGACTTTGGCTTTGTTTGGCATACAACAGAAGCTGTCCTAATTTCGTTTTACCAAATCTCTCGATACTATAAAAGTCCAAGTAATACAATTTGTCTAAATATACTATTGGAAATGTTTTTTTTAGTTTATCCAGCCCACTAATCACCCCCCCACTGATCCACTTATCATATTTTTGTTGAGTCAACATGTATTCACGTGCGGTTTTCCCCACTTCCTGGCCGGTTTTTCGACACCATTCCTCAAACCCCTCCATTCCTGCCAATTTTTCACCCAGCGGACTCACGTACAAATACCTCTCGTTAACGAAATCAACAATTTTCTCGTCTAACACAAATTCCTTTTTTTGTTCTCTTACATCGGGAATAAAATAATAAACCCTAGGCGACTTTCCTATTTTTGCGATTTGGCCCGCTCTTCTCAACTTCGCGATTTGTAAATAAAGGCCTTGTCTAGAAATATGCAACAGGTCGACCAGTTCCTTGGCAGTCACCCTGCCCTTTTCTGTTAATATTTTGACTATTCTCTCACCAGTATCCGTTCTCATTCTAATATACTATCATCGTTTACTCTTTACTGTCAACTGTCAAGTATAAAAGAGATATAATCTGAACACCCACCTGCTAGAATAGTTCTATGGCCATTACCCAAACCCGCATCGACCAATTCACCTTCCTCAAGCTCTATGGCGTCAATCAAAACACCATTGACTATCTTTTGGGAGAACTAGATCAAGTCCGCGTTCCCGCCGCCGGCGCGACCATCCCCCTCCCCGCGGGCGATGATTCCCAGTTTCTCCCCATCACCGACGCACTCGAAATCATCGCCGACTGGGGTGAATCTCACAACTTCCTCTATGAGGCCGACCTCGCTTTTCTCCGCAATAATAATATTCCTCTCAAAAAACGTCTCAATCGTGTCAGCAATGCTTTCAAGCTTCGTGTCAAAGATAGCAATAAACTCGTCACCGCTAGTCGTATCGAACTAGTCGAAAAATATCGCGCCGACAAATTGCTTAACCAAGTTCCCAAAACCGCCAAGTTTGACCCTCTCCAGGCAATCACAGATTACAACAAGGCCCTTCTTCACTTCCGCTCCTATCTTCAACATAATCGTGCACAGGGGCTTCTCGCACAACTAGTCCCCGATGATCTTTCCAAAATCGACCCACGACGCCTCATCCGTAAAGAGGTCGAGGATTTTATTCTCGATAATTTATCCGAGCTTCGTACTGCCGCAGCCACTGCCCCAAATGACCCTACCCTTCAAGCCGCCAAAGTTGCGCAAAAATTTGATGAGCTTCTCCACTCTACCCGCCCCGATCTCTCCACGCTTTCCCTTTCTCTCCGTGACCCACACAAACTCCCCCTCCTCGCTACTCTCGTTACCGACATTGTTTCCGCCAATCAGCTTGACGGTAACCAAGTTTCTCTTCTCGAACTAGCTGACCGCAAAAACCGCGCTGCCTTGGCCATGGATCTTCTCCTCCCCTCCAAGTCACAGCTCGCTTCCGCCATGTCCTCTCATCTCACGCTTTCCATGAGCAAAGAGGATAAAGGGGTCCTTACCCAAACCATTCTCCGTCAGTTAGTCAAAGATAGTTACTCTACCACTCCAATTTCTGCCACCATCCTTATTACCAATGCAGCCAAGTCCCTCAATCTCTCTGACGCTACCACCCAACAATTAATTACCGAGCTTGGTAACACTCCGATCGCTGTCGCCCTCGAACATCGCTTTGCGGAGACTCGTGTTAACCTTCTCTCTCTCCGTCTCAACCCGCTCGAGCGTCAACTCCTTGCCCGCGGAATTGATTTCACGTCCACCCCCACCGATCCAACGGCTCATCAACAATCCATCGCGCAATTTATTCAGTCTTACAACCAGTCTCGCCCAGATCAAGTACCGGCCGCCACCCTGGCAGACGTCTATAACCAAGAGTCTTCTAGCCCTACCCCCAACTACAATCATCTTCTACATGCCCGTCAATTCCTAGACCAAAATTATTTTCTTCCTTTAACTTCAAGCGCCGACCGTCGTCTCGTCAATGCCTCTCACGTTGGTCGTCAACTTTCGGCTTGGTCAGACAAAATTCACGAACAAGAAGCCAGGTTTTACGACAAGTGGTTCGAGTTCACAGAAAACCTACCCTGGAAAAAAGCCATTCGCAAGGGTTTCGCGTGGTATGACGGACTCGCCGAGAAAGCCATTCTCAAAATCAAAATTGGTGGCAAGGAACATCAAATCCCTCTTCTCAACCTCACCGGCTGGGCCTTTGATTCCTGGCACAACTTCAAAAAGGGGTGGGTTCACAAACAACTCATCCGGCTACGTGGCACCACAAGTATTTTCGGAAAATTTTCCCAAACCATTTTCCGCAACTACGCCAAAGGTGACTACACCTTGGGTGGAATGTTTTACAGTGGTGCTCGTGAAATTGTTGGCCGTAGTCTCAACTGGCTTGCCCAAAAAGCCGGCTATGCTACCGCCCAAAAATTTGGCCAGGCTGCCCTCGGTAAGGCCGCCGAACTTGGCAGTAAACTCCTTCTCAAATTGGGCGGACAGGCTCTTCTTAAACTCGGCGTTGGTGCTACCACCAAGCTTATTGGTGCTCTCGTCGGTATTATATCTGGGATTGGATCTGTCTTGGGTATCGTCTCTGCCGCTCTTTTCGTGGTCGACATTCTCAAAGCCGGTTTCCAATTCTTCAAAGAATTCTTCACCAACCTTAACTTCCGCCAGCAAATCATCAAAATCGGCGCCTGGATCGCCGGCATCGGCGCCACTATTGCCACCATCCCCCTTGGTCTCATGCTGGCAATCATCTTTGGCTCTCTTCTCTCACTTGCTCTTCTGGCCTTTGCCTGGGCGGGTGGGCTTCTTGCCGGTTTTGCCCTCCTCTACCACCTCTCCGTCCAAACCATCCCCGGTCTCGACTCCAAAGTCACCCAAATTTTTACTTCGATCGTTTGCGACCAAAATAATGAAAGTGGGGGCAATCCCACCGCATCTTGCGCTAGCTGTCTCGTCAAATATTTGACTGAATGTTACGGTCAGGAGGTTACCAGCTCTGACTTCCAAACCAATTCCGTTAGTTGTTTGATCGCCAAAACCATTGCTCCTGATGTGGCCGAAATTATTGAACAGTCGGCCAACAGTTTTACCTACCTTCAATGTGTTGGTTTTGTCCAGGCTTCCATCGCTTGTGGTGGAGGGAGTCTCGTCGGCAACAACGCCTGTGGTTACATTGGTGGTTCCCCTGCTGGTTGGAAATATGTCGCCGGCACAAGTGGCATCAAATCCGGCAATCCTTGTATGCTTGCCAGTAGTGGCACCTGCAGTGATGGGGCTCCCGGCCATATTTTCATCGTAGGAGAAGAAAACTGTGGAGATGTAGTTTGTGCGCTCGACGCCAATCAAGTCTGTAGCGGCTGTGTCAGTGCCGATAGTCGTATTCCCATTAGCCAAGTTGCGGGCTGCCTCGTCCCCAACTAGAATAGGAGCTGTTTATGTCAAAATATATTCGCCTGCGATTCCTCCTCCCCCTTGCCCTTCTAGTAATATTGGTGATTTTTTTTCTTACTCGCCCCACCTCCCTCCCCAACCTGACCTCCACCTCTCCAACCGATAAATCCATTGGGGTTGCTCTCCTTCCCGAGATTACTCTTCGCTTTGCCGATGATTTACCCGATACTCCCATCACTCTTTCTTCCATGCCCGAAGTCTCCTATCGCCCGACCACCATCCTTGCTCGCGAATTGGGCTTTACCCCCTCTGCCCCCCTCTCTCCCAACACTACTTACCGCCTCTCCATCCAGCTTGGAGGGTCTGTCCTTCACCAGTTTTCCTTCACCACCAAAGTCACTCAAACCGATCAAGTTGTCCTCGATCAAATCCATCTCGAACTAAAAGATAAATATCCCCTGGCCCAAAAGACTCCCTACTCTACCCCCGAGTATCGTGTCATCTATTCTGCTCCCCTCACCCTCGAAATTACCCTCAAAACTAGCGCTCTCACTCCCGCTCAAGCCATTTCTCAAATCCAGTCTTGGGTTAAGTCTCAAGGCCTCGATCCTACCACTCACCAATTTCTCGTCAAGTAGTTTTCTCCCATGCGCTATACTTAATACTTAATACTTAATACTTAATACTCACTCATGCAACAGCACCCCGTCCCTCAAAACGTCACCCAATACCAATTCCGGTTAGTCGGCGACATGACTCTTAAACAATTCCTCGAGCTTATGGGCGGGGTCCTCTTGGCATATTTATTCTATGCGAGCAACCTCATCTTTCTTTTCAAATGGCCCCTCGCCATCCTCTCCATTTTTCTCGGCTTTGCTCTTGCCTTTTTACCCATCGAAGATCGCCCCCTTGATCAATGGATCATCAATCTTCTCCACGCCATTTACAAACCTACCCGCTTTATCTGGAAGAAATCTAACAAGATCCCCTCGTTTTTTCTTTTTTCCCCTCATTCACAAGAAAATGTCAATGCCGTTATCAAAACCATTAAAGCTCCTGTAAAATTAGTTCCCTCCGCTCCTATCCCTGACCTCTCAGCTGTCGAATTGGCTCAACTAGCTTCAGTTGACGCCCTTTTTTCTAATTCCTCGCCTTCATCCACTATAGTTAAGGGTGTGGTTAACCAATCCCCCACTATTGTCTTCGACAGACCCTCTGTCCATATTCGTAAGCTACGTGCCCCAACCTCCACCCCTCCCCCCACCATCCACGCCGTCTCTATCCCAACCTCCACCCCCCCCACCCTCGCGCCAGTCAGCACCTCCACCACCCCACCAATCACCCCCACCAACACTGTGATTTTTACCGCGCCCACCATCCACGCCGACGCCCCCACTGTCTCTATCAACACCATTAAAACCATTTCTCTTCCCGCCGCCCCCACCCTCCCCAATCTTGTTACTGGAATAGTAGTTGACTTGGGCGGTAAACTCGTAGAAAATGCTATCGTCCAGATCGTCGATCAGGGCGGGGTTCCGGCCCGCGCTATCAAAACCAACTCGCTTGGTCGCTTCTTTACCTCTACCCCTCTCTCCCCCGGTACCTATACCATTGAGGTTGATCGCTCTGGTCTTCAGTTTGCCCCTCAGCAATTAGTAGTAAACGACGCCATCATCCCCCCCTTCGAACTTCGCGCTTCAGCCTAATGCGCTATACTTAATACTTAATACTTAATACTTAATACTTAATACTTTCTCATGCCCGACAATATTATCATCGCCACCACTCAAGACCACCTTGATATCGAAACCATCCAAGACGACCTTGTGATCCTCAAAACCGGTATTTGTAGCCTTGTCATCCAAACCTCCGCTATCAACTTTGGACTCTTATCCGAAGAAGAACAAGATGCCACCATCTACGCCTATGCTGGTCTCCTCAACTCTCTCTCTTTCCCTATCCAAATTGTCATCAAATCAGACAAAAAAGATATTTCCGCCTATCTCGAACTTCTCGCTCTCCAAGAAAAAAAACTTCACGACCCCATTCTCAAAGAAAGAATGGGTGGTTATCGCCAATTTATTGAGACAACTATTACCGAACAAAACGTCCTCGACAAAAAATTCTATCTCGTTGTCTCCTATCAACTCGTTACGCTATCTGGTAAAGTCGAGATCACCGACGAGCTTCTCCAAAAAGCCAAGGCTGACCTCGAACCCAAGCGCGACCATATTATTAAACAGCTTACTCGTATCGGTTTAACCGCTACCCAACTCAACTCCCAAAACTTGATGCAACTCTTCCACAGTTTCTATAACTCCACCGTCAAAGGCCAAAAGTTTACTACTTCACCCGATTACGAAACTGCCCTCGTTGCCCCCAACGTTTCCAAATAATCTGTACGCCGTACGCTGTATGCTGTAAGCTATAGCTATATGAACCTGCCTTTTCCTTTTGCTGGCAAAAATCGAAGCGGAGCTAAGACCTCGCCACAGGCGGGGTCTGGCCCCACTGTCTCTCCCGCCATCACCGTCCTTGCTCAAGGTACCACCAACGTCAAAGATGTTATTGCTCCAGAGGCGATCGAGGTCGATTTCAGCGACATTAAAATCAACGACACTTATTACCGCACCCTCTTTGTCGCTGGCTACCCCCGCTTCGTCAACGCCAACTGGCTTAGCCCTCTTATCAACTTCCCCCACTCCCTCTCGATCTCCATGTTTATCTACCCCATTGATGGCAAGGGGGTTATCGAAGATTTGCGTCGGAAAATTGCCGAGATGGAAGCCGAGTTACAAGGAGACATCCAGCGGGGCCGCATCATCAACATTGATACCCAGGTCAAGCTCGAAGACGCGCGCTCTCTCCAGGAACAACTGGCTAAAGGGGCCGAACGCTTCTTTCAATTTGGGCTTTATATTACGATTCGCGACGACAAAAAGGACGTTCTTGATCGCGTGACCAATCACATCAAATCGGCTCTTGGTGCTCTCTTAATCTCTGCCAAAACTGCCTCCCTCCAGATTGAAGATGGTTTCAAAACTACTCTCCCCACCGGTCTCGACAAGTTAAAAATCAACCGCAACATGGATACGACCAGCCTCGCCACTACCTTCCCCTTTACTAGTAGTGAGCTGACGGCCAACGAAGGAATTATGTATGGAATTAATGAACACAACGACAGTCTCGTCATTTTTGATCGTTTTACCCTCGAAAATGCCAACATGGTAATTTTTGCCAAATCTGGTGCCGGCAAGTCATATATGGTCAAGCTTGAAATTTTGCGCTCCCTTCTCTTTGATACAGAAGTTATTGTGATCGACCCCGAAGACGAATATCGCAAGCTCTCCGGGGCCTTGGGTGGTACCTACGTTGATTTTTCCTTTAGCTCACCCAACCGCATTAATCCCTTTGAGCTCCCCCAGGTAGAGGAACCCGATGAAAACGAGCTCGCCATGAAAATCATCTCCCTCCATTCCCTTCTCAAAATCATGGTGGGCGATATGTCCCCCCAAGAAGAAGCTCTACTTGACCGCGCCCTTGTCACCACCTATCAAATGAAGGGTATTTCCCGTGATCCCGCCACCCACGCCCTCGAGCCCCCCCTTATGGAAGACCTCTATAAAGTCTTAACCGGCATGGAAGAGGCCGTCGGCCGTGGTCTTGCCGATCGACTGGAGAAATATGTCAAGGGTTCTTTCCAGGGAATCTTCTCCCAAAAGAGTAATATTAATTTTGGGAATCAACTAACGGTTTTTGGGATTAAAAATCTCCAAGACGAACTCCGTCCCACCGCCATCTTTATTATTCTCGATTATATCTGGACCAAAATAAAGCGCGACCTTAAACGTAGACTCCTTGTCGTAGATGAGGCTTGGTATCTCATGAAGTCAGACGACTCCGCCACTTTCCTCTATAGTATAGCCAAACGCGCGCGTAAATATTTCTTGGGGTTGACCACCATCACCCAAGACGTTGAAGATTTTTTAAAAAGTGACCATGGCAAGGCGATTGTCAACAACTCTAGCCTGCAAGTTCTCATGAAGCAAAGTGGTAGCGCCATTGAAAAGTTGGGCACCACTTTTTTCCTTTCTCAAGGAGAGCGCCACCTCCTCTTAACTGCCGAGGTGGGGGAGGCCCTCTTCTTCGCCGGCCAAAACCATGTGGCAATGAAGGTAGTTGCCTCACCCGAAGAACACGAGCTCATCACTACCAACCCCCAAGAACTTCTGGATAAAAAGAGCTCCCTCACCGCCAAATTGGCTACGCATTTATCGGCATCACCACGTACTGACCAGCCCTCTGCCCAACTTCCCGAAACATCCCCGGTGCCAACTTCCCCCCCATCCCCAACCATATCTTCTCCCCCGTCACCACCCCCAAATAATCCAATACAAACTTAGCATTAAAAATAATTTCTCCACTTTCTCCTATTAACTGGATGGGTACTTCAGCACAGCACTCTCCTTTTTCTGGCGATGTTGCGGTCAGCTTTAACTTCCCTTCTCCAACATTCCACTTCACCATATTCGAGTTATCTCGAGCAAAGATGTGGGTTGTCCGCACCGCTTGTAGGAGTTCATCTTTTGCGATTGTCAGTTCCGATGTGAATTCCTTGGGTATAATCTTGGTGTAGTCTGGGAAATTGCCCTCAAGCAACTGGGAAACCACAAGCGTTTCTCCCATTTTAAAATATATCTGACTCGTGCTGGGTAGGTGCCCGACCGTGATCTGCCCCTCCAAAGAGAGTCTGACCACTTCTGCCACCACTCGCGAAGGGACGAGTAAGCTTAGTTCCCTACCTTCGCCCTCGATCATTATTTCTTCAATTCCGAGTCGGAATCCATCCGTTGCCACCAGTCGCAACTTTCTCTTTCCTATTTCCCACAGTACTCCTGTTAAAACCGGCCGTAAACTATCGTGGGCGCTGGCAAATATCACTCGCCCCACACCGTAAACTAGATCTTTGGCTTCCACTTTTCCTAATTCGCTCTCTTTCTTTATCTCCGGCAACCTTGGAAACTCTTCCGCCGGAATCGTTTGGAACCTAGCGCTATATGCATTGGCCGACACCACCAGAGTCTCCTTTTCCAGTCTCATCTCCACCTTACCTGGTGAGATTGAAGATAAAAACTCGCTAAACATTCTGGCTGGAATTGCGACTGTCCCTGGTTCTATTACCTTCGCCACAACAGCCACCCTTACCCCAATTTCCAGGTCAGTCGCTGACAGCACAAGGCCTTCGTTTTTTGCTTCTAAAAGGAAGTGGGAGAGTACTGGCAGTTGGGCTCGTGTCGCCACCGCCCGCTCTACCACCGCCAAACCCTTAATCAACTGTTCCTGTAATACTTCGATTCTCATAAGTTTTTCCTCTTACTATTATTACAAACTATTAATTATTAAGGTAGTGGCAGTAGTAGGGACGGTGGATTGGGGGATAACCTTGGGGTGGAGTCCGTGGAAAGGTTCGTGGACAACTTTGGGGATAACTGTGTAGCTCGGTGGAAAACTTACCTTTCCCCACTTTTCCCCCTGTATTATCATATTTTTCCCTCCCTTTTCCACAAAGTTACCCACATTTTGGGTGGACAACTTAAAGCCCATGTTTTATATCGGCGATTACTTTCGCTACCGCCGGGTCAGTCTTTAATTGACCAGTAATTTTTTCGACTGCATGCATCACCGTAGTATGGTCGCGTCCCCCAAACAACCGCCCAATCTGTTCATAGGGTATCCCCAGCTCTTTATACATTAGATACATCGCGGTATGGCGAGCGGCAGTCAGTGGTGCCTTACGACTACCCCCAGTCAGTTCCGTGGTTTTAAACACAAAATACTGAGCCGTTTTGCTGATTACACTATTGGGCTTGACCCGCTGGGTTCGGCGTTCACTCTCCGCCCCAAAATGTGTCCGCACCAGCTCGGCCGTTATCTCCCCTCCCTCACTCCCAGCCTTAGCCCAGATTGCTTGTAGGGCCCCCTCCAGTTCGCGAATGTTTCCGGTGGCCTTTTCTGCAATGAGTGCCATCGTCTCTCCCGGCACACTGATTCCAAAAGATGCACATTTTTGGGTCAGGATCGCCACTCTCGTTTCAAAGTCGGGAGCCTGCACGTCCACCATCAGCCCCCCCATAAATCGCGACGACAGCCGCTCCTCTAACTTCACTATTTCCTGTGGCGGCCGGTCCGAAGTCAAAACCACCTGCCGCTGCGACATATACAAAGCATTAAATGTGTGGAAAAACTCTTCTTGGATATACTCCTTCCCTGCGATAAATTGAACGTCATCTACCAGCAGCACGTTGGGTGCTCGATACTTTTTCTTAAACGCTGGAGTTTTTTTGTTTTGTAAACTTGCAATCAAATCGCTCCCAAAAGTCTCTGCCGAAATATACATAATATTCCAATCTGGATGTTCGGCGTAGATGGCGTGGCCCACTGCATGCATCAGGTGTGTTTTCCCGAGCCCCACCCCCCCGTAGATAAATAGTGGGTTATATCGTGTACCCGGGGTCTTAGCCGCACCTTGTGCCGCCGCATAAGCAAAATTATTTGACGACCCAACAACATATGTTTCAAATGTCAATCGTGGGTTTAAGTTGTGCGATCCGCTTCCGCTCTCACTCACCCTTTCTTCGAATAAAGGCGATTTGGTTACCAAATTTAATACTTTTTCGTCTTTTCCCACAATGTAGGCCAACTCCGTTTGCTTGCCACTAATTCTCTCGATACTCCTCCTTACCTGCTCTTTATATCGTCGCTCAAGCATCGTTTGATGATAGCTCGAAGGACACAAAATTGTCGCCAGTTGCCCTCCCCTTTCCAGGCCTTCAATCGACGCAATCGACAATGGCTTGATCCAAGTGGGGAAATAGACCGGAGAAATTGAGAGCTCTAATTCTGCCAGCACCGCTTTCCAGGTTGTTACAATCTCCATAATCATTATTATCCACAACTTTTCCACACCGGGCAATGTAGTGAAAATAGATCTCACCGTGACAAATCCCCTCTTCCCGTGTTACAATTCGTGCAATGAAACGCACCTATCAGCCCAAAAAAATCAAACGCCGCAACACTCACGGTTTTATGAAGCGCATGTCCACCCACAAGGGGAGGATTGTGCTCTCCCGCCGCCGCTCCGAAGGCCGCGCCAAACTCACAGTATAATGTCCACATGATCTCTGCCTTCCACAAATTTCCCCTTCGCACCGAGTTCCTTCGTTTCCGCGCTCGTGCATCTCGGGCTGTGACCCCACACCTCACCCTATACTCTACACCACATACTCTATACTCCCGCCTGTCGATCATTGTCCCCAAAAAACTCTCAAAACTCGCCACAACCCGCAATTGGCTCAAGCGCCTAACCTACGACACTCTCTGGCCCCTGATCAAAGCTCGCCAGCTTGACTGTGTCGTAGTTTACAAGCCCCTTTCTCTCGAAAAATCACCTACCACCAAACAGCAAATCATCTCCGAGCTCAATAGTTTAATGTTTTAATGGTGTAATGGTTTAATCGTATGTTCAACTTTTATCGTCGTCTTTCTCCATACCTCAAGTCCCTCGCTCGCAATTTGGGCCTTTCCCCTGGTCATTGTCGCCACTCTCCAACCTGTTCTCTCTACGTTAAACAAGCCTTTGTTAAGCATGGTTTACTCAAGGGCGCTTGGTTATCTGCTCAAAGACTGCTAAAATGTCACCCATGGTCTCCGGGTGGGTTTGATCCAGTCCCGTAAACAGGGAGGGTCTGACCTTGAAGGAAGTGCCCAACCCGAAGCGATAGCGAGGGAAGGTCAGACCCTAAAGGATATTCATGTATCACCAATTTATCTACCAACCCATTCTCAATTCCCTGCTCTGGCTGTATCAGATTACCGGCCACAACTTAGGGTTTGCCATCATTCTCCTAACCCTCATAGTTCGCGGTATCCTCATCCCCTTTACTCTCCCCCAACTCAAGTCTGCCAAAAAAATGGCCTCGCTCAAGCCCGAGCTCGATGCCCTCAAAAAGAAACATGGCCACGACAAAAAGCTTTTCCAACAAAAACAGTTAGAGTTTTATAAAACTCATGGCGTCAACCCCGCCGCTGGTTGCTTGCCCTTTATTGCCCAATTTGTGGTCTTGATTGCTCTCTATCAAGTCTTTATGAAAACCCTGGGTGGAGACGGTATGGGCGAAATTAATACCGCCTTCTTCCTCTGGGATCTCAAAAGCAAAGATACTACCTACATTCTCCCCGCTTTAGCCGGAATCCTCCAACTAGTCACCTCTATGGCTCTCCTCCCCGCCATTGAAAATGAACCAGAAAAACGCCAAGGGACCAAAGAGCAAAAAGAAGACGTGGCCGAGATGGCTACCTCCATGCAACAGCAAATGGTTTTTATGATGCCCATTATGACTGTGATTTTTTCTCTGCAGTTCCCCTCCGGGCTTGCCCTCTACTGGGTCATCACCACCGCCTTCTCCCTAATCCAACAGTTAGTGGTATCTGGCCCCGGAGGCCTTTTAACTTACGTCAAAAAAATACGCACCATAAAGGAGAAATATGCACAAAGACGACCTTAACAAGATTCACGGACTATTGGGATTTTTTGATATTGGGAGTGATCAAATCCTTATTGTCGAAGAAGATGATCTCATCAAGATCACGATTGACATGGACGAAATGGAGGCTGGACGCCTCATTGGCAGATTTGCAACCACTCTAGACTCTCTTCAACTTCTCATCTCTCTCATGCTCAACCAAGGTGAGACTCACCGCCACATTCTCCTGGACGTTGCCGGCTATCGTGCTCGTCGTCTAGGGACTCTTGAAACCATGGTTGAGCGAGCGAAAGCCGAGATCGAGCAAACGAGCATCGCCGCGGCTTTCCCTCCCCTCTCCTCTACCGAGCGCCGCCAAATCCACCTCATGTTCCAGGATGATGCCAAATTTACGAGCTATTCCCAAGGAGAAGGCATTGACCGCCGCCTCTTTCTCGCGCTTCGCCCCGCGAGTAATCAGTAATCTTCTCGTCGGCCTGATTATTTTTTTCTCCGCCACCCAACTGGGACTGCATTTTTGGCCCAACTCTACCCTAGTGTATGGCATCCGCATCGACTACCTCTCCCCCACCATATATTTTTTGGATTGTTTGATTCTGTTGTTCCTAGGGTCCGACCTGCTAAGGAAATCATGGCTAGCAGCCAAGATGTTTAGTCGACCCCGCTTAGCGGGGGAGACCAGGTCGGACCCTCAAAGTATATTTGAGAATTTGAGAATTTGGGATTTGAGATTACTCGTCCCCCCCCTCCTCACCAACCTTCTCTTCTCTGCCAACCCCCTCTCCACTCTCTCCTGGTCTCTTCACCTGATTTTATATCTGTCATTTATTTCCACACTTAAATTTGAGAATTGGAGAATTTATGATTTGAGATTAATTCTTACCCTCTCCCTCCTCTTCCAAACTATCCTCGCCCTCGCCCAAGTCGCCCTCGGTCACTCGCTTGGTGGTCTCATGTACTACCTAGGCGAACGAACGGTCTCTGTGGGGGCCCCTAGTGTAGCCACCGCCTCGTTGGGCGCAACCATACTTCGCGCCTACGGTACCTTTGGCCACCCCAACGTCCTCGCCGGCTTCGCCGTGATAAGCCTCCTAATTGTTTTAGTACTTAGAAGAAAACAAAATAAATTTGAGAATTTGAGAATTTATGATTTGAGATTATTTATCCCCCTCCTCCTCACCACCACCCTCGTCTGCCTGACCCAATCCCGCTCTGCCGCCCTTGCTCTTTTTGGTCTCGTCCTCCCATTTTGTCTCCTACACTTTTTGCGCCCCCGTCTCATTTACTTTGCAATTTTGTTCTCATTGGTCATTGGTCATTGGTCATTGGTCATTCCCGCCAGAAACGATCTCTCCTTTACCCAGCGCCTCTCACTCCAACAAATCTCTTTACAAGTTATCCGCTCTTTCCCCCTCTTTGGTACCGGCGCTAATGCCTCTATCTCCACCTACCCCACCATTGCCCCCAATTTTCGTTTATTACAACCCGACCACAATTCCTTTACCCTCCTCCTCTCCTGGTTCGGCCTCTTCGGCGTCCTTGCAATTTTGTCTTCTTTGCGACCCCACTTTACGACTTTACGACTTTACGACTTACGACTTTTCGCTCCACTCCTTCCCCTCCTCCTCCTCGATCACTACCTTCTCACCTCCCCTCAGGGATTATTTATCCTCCTCCTCTATCTCAAAGTTGTTTCCCATTGACCCATAGTGTATACTTACCCCATGCCAAAAGTAACATTCCTATTATCAGTCGATCCAGACCAAATTTACCACGGTCCCATAGAAATAGGGGGAAGCGTACTTGCAACCGATAGTACTGGCTCAAGCCGACTAGAAAAATATACCCACGATTATTTTCTCGCAGTCCAACCGGAAGTCAAAGCAAGACTTTTGGACTTATGGAACCAACTAGTTCAAATTGCACCACATGGTTGCATACGAATAATGAGCGACGAACAAGGCCAGGTTTTTGGCAAAACGGAAAACCAAATCAAACCACATGAGCACAAGGGGATAGAGATCCCCACACAATGTTTATTACAATTTGTTTAGGATCCCCTACTTACTCCTAATTCCAGCAAAATCTTTTGTAACATTCTCGCCAACTCTCCTCCCCCTCCTTCTCCTCGATCACTACCTCCTCACCTCCCCCCAAGGGTTATTTACCCTCCTTCTCTATTTGAAGGTTGTACACTACTCTCATGTTCAAAAAAATCGCAAGTAATACTTTCGCCCAACTTGTTGCCAAATTTGTTGGCGCAGGCCTCACCCTCCTCACCACTTATTACATCATTCGCCTCGCCGGTCTTGACCTTTACGGCAACCTCACCAAAGTCCTTGTTCTTGTCGCTGTTGGTTTTACCGCGATCGATTTTGGTCTAAATGCCGAGGCAGTACGCTATGGTAATACCCTCGCTCGTCTTCGCTCCGTCCTCGGCTCCGTTATTCTTACTCGTTTCTTTCTCTCTCTTCTGGTTATTGGAATTCTAAATTTGGTTATCATTGTCTTGCCTGGTGGTTACTCTCCTGCCGTCAAATCTATTTTTTGGCTGGCGAGCCTAGCCATTATTTTTCAGGGTATTTATACTTCGGGCAACGCCTGGTTTCAATCCAATCTATCCTACTGGCGCCCCACCCTTTCCGTGGTTGTCGGCTCTCTCGTTGGCACTCTCCTCACCCTCTATTTTCTCGCGCATCACCCCACCCTCTTTAATCTGATTCTCGCCAACACCCTGGGCTATCTCGCGATGGCTCTTTGTACACTCTTCTTGTTATGCACATCAGGCGCCATTGCGCCTGAGAAATGCCTCCAGATACGCAGTAATCTGGGGGGCCCCCGCCCTTACGACTTTATGACATTACGACTTTCGACTATTTTCCCCCTCCTCCGTCGCTCCCTCATCCTTGGACTTATTCTTATTGCTAGCGTCTTAGCCTCCAAGCTAGATACAATCGTGTTGGGTATTTTTCATCCGTCAAGCATTGTGGGTGAATACGGCTTTGCCTACCGGATTTTTGATGTGATTCTTGTTCTCCCGGTCTTTGTCATGAACGCCACCTATCCCCTCATGCTCAAGTCTAAACAATCTTTCCTTCGCCCCACCCTCTCTACCCTTGCCGCCTTGGGGATATTTGTTGCCATTTGCCTCTGGATTTTTGCTCCCCAAATTAATTTGATTAAGCCGGGTCTCACGCTCGCCACCGATGTTCTTAGACTCCTCGCCTACTCCCTCCCCCTCTTTTATGTGACCGCCCCGCTCATGTGGGCGCTGATTAGTCAAAAGCGAGATCGTTTAGTTCTGATAATTTATGTACTTGCCGCCCTACTCAATCTTTGTCTCAATCTCGCTTTTATCCCTGGTTATGGCGCTCACGCCGCGGCCATCAACACTGGTGTAACCGAGCTATTTATCTTTGTCTGTCTGTTATACTTTTCCCGTAAGCATTTGCGAGCTTCATTATTTGAGAATTGGAGAATTTAAGATTTGTGATTACTAAGTTATTGCTCCACACCGATGGTGGTTCTCGCGGCAACCCTGGCCCCGCCGCCTATGGTTACGTCGTCTACGACATCACTGGCCTGTCCCTCCGTAGCTCCACCGGAGCGAAGGGGGATGCGGGAATCGTTCTGGAAAAATGCGGTAATTATCTGGGTATCACAACCAACAACCAGGCCGAATATGCCGGGCTCATTGCCGGCCTAGAGTGGGTTGTGACCCACTACCCCCCCTGTGAACTAGAAATCTTTATGGACTCACTTCTCATTGTCAATCAAGTTAAGGGTATATTTAAAGTCAAGAATCCCGGCCTACTCCCCAAATACCAAGAGGTGAGGAGACTCTTAGCCAAACTTTCTCAGTATTCCATCTCTCACACCTACCGCGAGGACAACAGCCTGGCAGACAGTCTTGTAAACCAAGCTTTAGATTCCCACCTTTAAGTTTCTCACTTTAATATAATATAGGCCTAAATAATCTAGGTCATAATTTCGTGCATCCTAGTAGACACTCTCGACTATCAATAACGTGCAAAAACAGTAAGAACAAAATACTAGTGTAAATTACCCCAATCTAACCAAGACAAAAAGTAGAAAATAATAGTACAAACAAAAAGGTAGGGTGGGGGTTGACTTAGTATAGGCCACCAAATAGCCCATTAGTCTAATGGTCTAATGGTCTAATGGTCTAATCGTGTTACGATTAACTCATGTCATCCCGCGCATATTCCGTCGAAACCCGCAATCAGGCCGCCCTGATTATTGGTGGCCACGATCTGGTCCCATTTTTGGTGACCGAGTTTAAAGCTCGGGGGATTTATGCTCTAGCCCCCACCTCTCTTGCCGAGTTTACTGTTCTTTGCAAAACTCACGATCTCGACTACTTGCTAGTTTTTTCCGACAGTGAAGCCTCCTCTTGGTTAGCAGGGGAGGGGAAACCATTTATTTCACCCCTGCAGTCACTCATCCAATCCGGGACCACTCGTCTCATCCTGGTGAGACACTACCTAGCGCCAACAATTGACTTGCCCCTTAGCCCCGTCGGTCTCGAATTACTCCACGCTGATTATCTGGGTGGAGCCAATTATCTCTCTCCCATTTTGCACGCTTGGGCTCTCACCCTAAAACAAGAGCGTAGCCTCCTCATCCCTGGTGATGGTCTCACCGAAATTGGCCTCCTCGACCAGAACGACCTAGTCAGGGGTTTGGTTGAGGGGATCACTCGTCCCCACCCTCAACTTGGCAGTAGCGTATTTTTGACTAGCGTTGAGCCTATTTCTATCCTTAATCTAGCTTACAATCTGCGCCCCCACCTATCCTTTAAGGTCAAAATAATCTTTGATCAAAACCTCCTCCCTCCCGGTGATTTGCCACCCCTCGCCGTTTCTCGCTTAGTCTGGGACCAAACCACCAAACTCGCCGACCTTATAGCATCTTTTGTCAAAACTTTTTCCACGCCCGCCACACCCCCGCTCCTTGCAGTAGATTCTCCTCCCCCAACCAAACTTTCCCGCCTCTATCCCTCGCCCGTTTTTGTTCCGCTCCGCCACTCTTTTAAGTCCTCTGGTTCGATCTTTTCTCAACTTATGCATCGCCTCGCTCGCCCTCGCCCGCCGATCTCCACTCCCCACCCGCATCTTCGCCCGCGCGCCATTATTGGTCGGGGACTCTTGATCGCTCTAGGTATCTATCTAGGCTCACTCACTTTTGCCGCCACGTTATCCACTCTTTTTCTTCGTCAAATTGTCCGTTCTATTTCACTCAACTCCCTTCCGCCACAGAACTCGCTCGTTCGCGCCACCACCACCTATCTCGAGGCCAACCTAGTCACCCTCTCCCTTTTACCCGGGATCGGCCAATCCTCTGTTATTCAAGATAGTCTCCTTCTCCTCGACTCTTATCAACAAATCTTAGTTATCCTGCAAACATCGCAGACTCTAGCCCAAACCACCGGCGACCTCGTCAGTTATGTGCTTGGAGGAGGGCAGGGGGACGCAGCCCAACTTTTGAGCCAGTCGCGCCTGTTTTCCGAAGAACTTTATACTCAACTATCTCTCCTTGATGGTACTCTCCCCGCGGATCCTCCCTCAATTTTACCTGGTCGCTATACCGCTACTTACCACACCAGCAAATCCAAACTTTCGCGCCTCAAGCGTTCTGTTTTAACCACCAAAGCCGTCCTCTCTATTACTCCCGACTTGATTGGTCTCGGCGGGCGCAAAAAATATGCTGTTTTGTTTCAGAATAACTCCGAACTCCGCGCCACCGGAGGTTTCCTTGGTTCTTTTGCCATCCTTAGTTTTGAGAACGGACAGCTCTACGATCTGCCGGTGTATGACAGCTATACCGTCGACGCCCAACTCAAGGGCAGGGTTGATCCTCCTCGCCCCATCAAGGATATTCTCGGCGAGTCTAATTGGTATTTGCGGGATTCTAATTTTGATCCAAATTTTCCCGCGACCGCCCGTCGCGTCGAATGGTTTATCCAAAAAACGCTTAATCAAAATCTCGATGGCACCATTGCCCTCAACATCGACACTTTCCGCACACTACTTGAATCTCAGGGGGCACTTCCCTTGGCCGACTATAACGAGACCATTAGTGCCGGCAATATTTATGAACGAGCTCAGTATTATGCCGAAGGCAATTTTTTACCCGGTAGCAATACTAAGCGTGATTTTTTAAGTAGTGTGGCCGAATCACTCTTTACCACCCTGTCTTCGAAAACTAGTCTCGACCAACTCAAATTAGCCGAGGCCTTCCTTCGTACCATAGATGCCAAAAACACCCTTATTTCTGTGGTTAATCCTCTCACTGATCGTGTTTTCTCTACCCTCAACTGGAATGGAGCTCTCCAAGACTCTCCCGACTCAGCCATGGTGGTAGATAGCAACTTCGGAGTCAACAAGGCCAATTATTTTATTCGCCGCAGTATCCAAGCCGTCATCACCCTCGATTCAAATCTAGCAGTTAATCATATTCTCCGTCTGCGCTATACCAATACTTCCCAGACCAGTGCTTGGCCAGCCGGACCCTACAAAAACTATCAGCGACTCTATCTGCCTCCCAGCGCCACCATTCGCAAATTAAAAGTCGATGGTCAGGAAATCCCCCCCTCCGCTTACTCCCTTGCCACCGAATCTCGCAAAACCGTTCTCTCTCACGTCCTTATGGTCCCGATTAACACCACGGTGGGGGTAGAAATCGAGTATCAAACCCCCAGCCTTACTGGCTCTAGTGATCAGAGCTATTCCTGGTACTGGCAAAAACAACCAGGGAGCAGTAGCACCGATGATCTCTCAGTTTATCTCCACTATCCCGCCTCTCTCAAACCCACCCTCATCTCGCCGTTAGCCGAGCTTGGTGTTCAACAGCTCAAATTTGATCTGCTCAATGATACCGATCATCGTCTCTCCATCAAGTTTTAACCATGTTTCGTGTTATAATCCTCCCCAGTTAGATACTTGATTATTACCGGAGGTTATTATGTCTACTTTTGCATTGTCAGCCGATATTCGCCAAGTCTTTGGTCGCAAAACCAAACAGCTCCGCGCCAAGGGAATTATCCCCGGCAATATTTTTGGTAAAAAAATCAAATCTCTCGCGATTGAGATCAATAAGCCCGGCCTGATTGAAGTGATGCGCCAAGCCGGAGAAACTGGTCTAATCCACCTCAAGATCAAGGGTGATGATAAAACCCACCCGGTCCTAGTTGCCGGCTATGCCCAAAATCCAGTTTCTGGAGAAATGCTTCACGTGGATTTTCACGAAGTAGATTTGACTCAAAAAACTACTGCTATGGTACCAGTCAAAGCCGTCGGAGAATCCCCAGCCATCGCCGCTGGCAATCTCTTAGTCATGCTCAAAAATGAAATCGAAGTCGAGGCACTCCCCACCGACTTGCCCGATGTGATCGAGGTTGATGTGACTGGTCTCCTGGAGGTTGGCGCTCACATCTTAGCCAAAGATCTCAAAGTTGATCGCTCCAAAGTCACACTTTCTGTCGAAGCAGAGGAACAGATTGTTGTCATCCAAGAGCCAGCCAAAGAACCAGAGCCCGTTGTCGTCGCCGAAGAAGCTCCTGCCGACGAGTCCGCCGACCAGCCCGCCGAAGCGAAAGCGGAGGAGGGAGCTCCCGCAAAGGCGGAAAGCGAGAAGAAACCAGAAGAACCTAAGGCTGAAAAATAGGATCGTTCGGATCCAAAACCCTGGCCTGTTCCAAGTATTCTTGTGCTCTCTCAATATCTCCGATTTCTCTGTACAGTTCTGCTAGAGTAACAAATATTTCTTTATTCCCAGGATAATCCTCTAATTTTGTCTCTAATTCTCTGACTCTTCGCTCTACCACTTTTTCTGGATATATTTTGTCTTCCAACTCCGTTTCTGCTCCCAATACTTGCTCGTGACACTGTGTCACTTGACACCGTGCATATAGTTTTTGCGCTGTTTGATAATCACCCCTCTCCGCCGCCTTCCCGCTTACCTCTCGTAAATCCCTCGCCCCCACCACACTATTTTTCCCGTTTATCATGGATGTTCCCATCACGCTCACCACCAACCCAACCCCTATCCACTGCCAGGGTAGGGGACTTCTCCTCACCACCCTCCACCCATACTTCTCCAAACTCCGCCAAAAACTTTGATCATGCTTCATTTTTTGAGTATACATCCCCATGGTCCGACCTGCTAAGGAAGACCCGCGATTAGAGGACTCTCCTCAACAGGAGACCCGAGCAAAGCTCGAGTCGGGACATCGAAGATGGGAGGAGAGCCCTCAAGGGAACTAGCCTATCAATATTATTACTTAAGAAAAAAGCAGAAAAACTAGGACTTCCTTATCAAACCCTCGCTAGTAGCATCCTCCATCGCTACGCCACCGGCCAAACCATCGTTCCAAACGCCCAAATCTACTCAAAAGAGCTATAATCTCAATCAAATCGGAGAAAATATTATGAAAATAGTCATCTTGACACCAAAATCAGAGTTTACCAAAACTCAACAAGTAACCCTATCTAGACTCGGGGATGTTGTCTATACCGATAGCAGGGGGGCCTATTCACTAGCTGAATTGAGTAAGATTTGTAATGATGCCAATATTCTCGCCATCGACCCAGACAATCTGGGAGGTTTTGAGTTAGCTCCGAGGATTTTACCCAAACTTCTCAAAGCTAAGTCGTCAATCAATAGCCTTCCGCTTAGCACTACCTCATACGGTTACATAGATAAAAAGCTTTGCCAAAATAGGGGAATAAAAGTTACCAATGTCCCCCACTATTCATCGGAGTCCGTGGCTGAACATGCAATTGCGCTACTGTTAGGCTGTTCCAAGCGGATCTTCTTGTCCGATAGACGAGCTCAAAAGGGGGAATACAGACTAGAAAAGGGATACGAAGTTGCTGGCAAAACATTAGGCATTATTGGTTTAGGTAGTATCGGTCGACAAACTGCCATGCTTGCTCTAGGGCTGGGCATGAAGGTCATTGCCTGGAACCGCACACCCAGAAAAGTGAAAGGTGTAAAGCTTGTTTCACTCGACAAACTCCTCACACAATCAGATTATCTCTCTCTTCACCTCATCGATAGTCCCGAGACCACTGGCATAATTTCCCAAGCTAAAATTGCTCAACTTAGGAGGGGAGTCATTATTGTGAATACCGCGAGTCGCGACCTCGTTGATGAAAAAGAGCTCGCCAAAGCACTTAAATCTGGCCAAGTAGATAGTTATGCTCTCGAGGCTGAGGATTTAACATCTGGACCCCTTGGCAACCTAGAAAACGCCTTTTTGTTTAAGGGTTTTGGTTGGTACACCAAAGAAGCTTTGGAGCGCAACAAAGAGATCTGGGTCAACAATATCATCGGTCTAGCCAAGGGAAAACCAATCAACCAAGTTATTTAGCCTTTCTCAGGCAATTTGCAATTCTCCGCCATCCCCCACATCGTTTTCCAAATACTCCGCTGTGTTTCGGTCATTCTTCTCCTCCGCTAAGTCGACTTTCGCCTTCTCCCACGCCAGTTCAAACCAACTTCCCCAATTTTTTGTCCCACGTCAACAGCTCACACTTCATCTTCCGTGCCAGATATAGATAGCTCGCATCATATCCAGACAGTTCTTCAGTTATCGCCAGATTCAACACCGATTGATTGTCCACCTTAAAATATTGGATATGCCAACTCTCAAATTCATGAAGTAGTTGTTGAGCAATGTCATCAGTAATTCTCCTGCGACGAACGGATGTTTTTAGAGCATTTATTACTTCATAAACTAGTAGTTCAGGAGATATTAGCTGTCCTTTTACTAATTTTGGACTCTTCTCATCAGGCAGTAACCAACTCATCACATAAGAAGTATCGACCACAATCCTCTTAGTCTTCATATCTTCGGCCTTCAATTGCCAACTCTCGGTAGTTGATATTCTTAGTATCTACGTGCCGTGTAATCTTTCTGATCCTTTTGAGAGAAGCCTCAAAAGAGTCCTTAATTTTAGTTCCATAAGCTTTCTTCACGGCGTGCCGGATTAGTTCACCCATTGTTTTATTGTGTTCTTTCGACAAAGCTAAAAGAAGCCCATATTCATCAGGAGACAATAGTATATTGGTTCGTTGTGTAAGCATGAATATAAGGTAACATGTTACTTATTCTCTGTCAAGCCTTCTTCGCCTTCATCCACGCCAGTTCAAACAATTGCTTTTGCATCTGGGCCACCAACGGGTTAATGATCTCCACTCCAAACACTTCATCCCCCGACCAGTGGTAAAACGACACCGTCTCATCATATATATCCATCTGGTGGGGGATCGCCAGGATCTTCTTCGGTACATACCGCGACACTACGCGCTCTCCCCAGGAGTACTGTGTGTGTTTATTGCTCTTGTACTCATCGCCATATATATCTCGCATAGAAAGGTTGCGGCGCAAAAATTCGTCCACAAACTCCCCCATAAACTTGTTCCCTACATAGTCAGACAAATCCCGGGTGGTATATCCCACGATCTCCTTTTTGGCAGACAACACATTCCACACCATCTGCTCGATTCCCGCCTTCCCCTTGTAATACTTCACTTTGGTCTCGCTGGTCTGGGCCATGTCCAACTGGTGGAGCGCTTCTTGCACCCCGCTCCAGTCTTGGGTGAGTTCTGCCACCCGCCTTTGTTTTTGCTGGAGCTTGAGCCCTAGTTGTTCGACTGGGGCAGGGGATACCCGTGTAGTTTTCGCTCCTACCTCCATCTCGACCAACTTTTCCTTTGCCATTTGCTCTAGCACTCGATATACTTTGGTCCGATTAATCCCTGTCCGCCGTGCGATCAAGAGGGGAGTTGCGTCAGCATGTTCACACACATCCAGGTAGACCTCGACCTCTTCTGCCACAAGCCCTAGTTTGTACAGATATAGTTTTAGTTCTTGTTTTTCTTTCATGTTCACCAACTGGACAACAATTATACACTAATCCACATGTGCTGTATCATCTGGCTAATTATTTACTTGTCCACATAAAGGACAAAGGAGTTATATGAACAATCAAGGCATTCAACTCTTGCCCGGCGCCGACAACATTAAGTCGGTCTATCAACGAGTCTTAAAGAGTAAGACCGCTGACTTTATCTGTCTCTCGACCGGCTACGAAGCCGTGATCGGGGAGTGGTACGAAGCCGAGTTCGAACCCCAGCTCTTTGAGAGTAAGGTCCAAACTCGCGAGGTCGTTGCCGACACTACCGGCAATCGTAGCTATGGAGCGAAAAAAGACGGAGTCAAAAACCAGGCACGTTATCTCAAAGATGTAGCCGAGTCCGACCTCATCCTAGGTGATGACTTCGTCGCGATCGTTAGTTTTAACCCCGCGAGTCCCTACGCAGTCGTGATCGAAGATCCAACGATCATCACCTCTGCCAAGGTCTGGTTCGAAGCCATCTGGGCCAGCGCCGCTAGGTAAGCGTACTCGCTCGGGCGGAGGTCTGTCTTCGCCCGAGCACTTCGGCAACGCTCGGTAGCGCCGCCGCCAAAAGAATTAGTAATCCTCCCACCATTACCCCCACGCTTAGGGATTCGCCGAACAATACAATTCCAAACAAGATTCCGAATAGTATTTCGGCCAGACCAATCAGGCTCCCGATGCTTGGTTCCAGATAGCCAAATCCGGTAATCGCCGCCATGTTCGCCACCAGCATCGCTACCGCATACCCCAGCTGTCCACCCCAGGCTTCATTTAACGTCATGGGTGGAATAGGGTCCGAGAGCCAGATGGATAGTGGCAAATTAAACACCACTTGCAGCAAAAAGTATCCCGCCATCATCTGTAATTCATGATAATTACCAATCAATTTTTTCGGTAGAATCACCGTAGTCGCTCCCATTAGCCCCGCCAAAACAGTCATAGTAGCTGGAAAGATCTGGGAACTTGTTAGCGACCAGCCATAGATCGACACCATCCCCCCAATCGCAATTAATAAACTCGCCATTTTTACCCTCGTCAACTTTTCTGCAAAAATATTTTCCCTAGTAAATACCCCCCGACTACCAGCGCGGCATAGAAAAGGAGTGTCGCCGTCCCAATGTCCAAATGTTCAAATCCAAAGAAATACGGCGCCTGATTTAATCCTCCCGCCATCGCAATTGGGACAAACCACTTCCAATCTTCCCTTTTTATCTTGCGAAACAATTTCCACTTCCAGTTGGCAACCAGCACCACGATTAGTAGCAATAAACCCCTGGTCCATGCCTGTGAAAACTCGCCGAATGACCCCACCATGAGTCGCGACCAGACTCCGTAGCTCCCGTAAAATAGAGCCGATAACAGGATAAGTGAGGTTCCCTTCAGCTTGTTGTTCATAACTTGCATTCTGTCATCTTTCTGTTATTATTCAATCTGATGTCCGATCAAACAGACAAATATATCAAAGTTCTTGAGCCCTACGGACTTACTCCCGACGAAGCCAAAGTATACCTGGATTTAGTAGAAAATGGGGCCTTATCCGCCCTGCAAATCTCTCGCAATCTTCACTTAGGTCGGACCAAAGTGTATCGCCTCCTGGACAAATTAATTACCAAAGAGCTGGTACTCCAAAAACCCCGTGACTCTGGCCTGACTTTCGTCGCCGATCCTCCTAGTCAGCTCGAACTCCTCTTAACCAAGCGAGAAGGGGAGTTAAAAACGCTCCGCGCCAATCTCCCTAGTATTGTTAGTAGTCTCGAAACTCATAGTCAAGCCGGCATTCAGGGGTCCCAAGTTCTTTACTATCGTGGTGCACGCGGACTCTCCCAGGTCAACTGGCACCTTCTTCGCGCAGAGAGTGGCTTTGTCAGTTACGAGGTCGACACTGCCGAGGCCTATCTCTCCAAACAAGAATCCGAAGACTTGCGTGCTCGTCTGGTGGAAAAACATATCCCCATACGCAGCTTTACTAACCAACGCTCTTTTCAGCCCTTCACTCATGTTGCTGGGCTCACTGATCTCTGGCAAGTCAAACACCTGGATCCTAAGATCCTCAAAATATCCGCCGATATTTTTATCTATAACAACGTCTATACCGTGGTCAACTATCTCTCTCCCACCGACATCTTTGCCGTCGAAATCTACAACCGTGAGCTCGCCGACATGCAGCGCCAGCTTTTTGAAAATCTCTGGCAAACCGCCCCACCTCTCCAGATTCTCGATCCCCACGGCACCGCCAAACTACTTTGATGGCGGTTTCCCAAACTCCTCCCTCACCTAGCTAGTTCCCGCCCTATCTCCTCCAAACTCAACCTTTTCTCCTTTTGTAGTTCGCGGATCGTCTTTATCTGTTTAATCTGCTCATGGTCGTACAATTGGTATCCACCCTTCGTATATCCAGAGACTAGCAATAGTCCCATCTTGGTCCAGTGGCGGATTGTCGCCACACTCTCGCCCGACAAAGTTGCGAGCTCCCCCACCTTCAGCAATTTATCCGGTTCTGCTTTTTGCCTCTCAATCCCCGCCGCCCCTAGATATATATCCATCGATCTAGATAGTCCCTCAAGCATTAGCTGATAATATTTGTCTCTTGTTCCACCTAGTTGAGCCAATTCTAAGCCAGTCAGGTATTCGTGCCGATCTTCTTTGCGCACAATAATTGGCGGATAACCGGCCATGAGGAGTAGTAAATTCATGACCAATCGGGCTGTTCGACCATTCCCATCGGTGAATGGGTGGATCGAAACCAGTCGGTAATGTGCCTCGCAAGCCTGGAGAATTTTATTTTCCGACTTTTTTCCCAGCCAGGAGAAATATTTATCCATTAAATCTGGCACCTTGATCGGATTTGGCAAAATCACTCTCGACCCCGCGATCCGCACAGTCACACTCCGGTATCTCCCGGCATTTACCTCATCAATTTTTTGTAAAATTAAACTGTGGATATCCAACAACTCACGCTCACCCAATCTCACCCCGTCTTGCACCAGTTGTTTTATGTATTCCCAAGCTTCCGCATGATTGACCGCCTCCAGGTGCTCACGAATACTTTTACCCGCGACTGTGATCCCCTTATCAACGACTAACGCCGTTTCGGCGCGCGATAAGGTATTCCCCTCAATCGCGTTACTGGTATATGTCAGCTCCACTCGGAACCACTGATCCAAATTCTTAGTCGCACTCGTAGGTAAACCCCCCAAGCTCTCTAGTCTTGCGCGTTTCTCCTCAATCTCCTGTAACCACCCTTGAATACTCTTCATAACCACAAAGTATAACGTTACACCTTACGCTTGTCAATAGTCGTTACACAAACTCCAGTATCTCCGGAACCTCTGTGACCTTATCATCCTCTCCAAAATGACCCCTCGCTCCCACATCTACCGCCTTACCATTCACTCTCCCCGCCACCTCATGTGCGATAAACTTCGTCACATACGGGTCATTATCCGAGATCAAAAATACCCAGTCCTTCACACTCTCTTTAATCTTGCCGTGATCCATCATCGTCTTCCAAAAACTCTGATGCTCCGGGGTCAGATCATTATAGTCCCAGGCCGCCAACAAAATACCCTTGGCAAACTTGATCCGCTCCGCCAACCTTAGCGCTAGCACCGACCCCAAGCTATGACCGATCACAATCGTGTCCTCATCCACAAATCCCTTCTCCATCACCAGCTTTAACATGGTTTCCATGTCTGGGGCATTTGTGTCCATCGTGGGCAATTTTGGTACCCACACTTCATAGCCTTTCTTTTCTAGTTCGTTCTTTAACCACGGATACCAGTTGTCCGCAGGACGGGAAAACCATGCGTGCAAAATCAATGCTTTTTTCATATTTATATTTTACCCCTAATCAACTTGGGTTTGTTCCATCTTGCCAGGCAACCTGTTAAACGAATACTCCTTAAACCCGACTTCACTCGGACAACCCTGGGCGTAGCGTATCAGCTTGTTTTTGGTATCAAATACAAATGCCGAATAGGTGTACACTTTCGCTTCTTTCGGCGTCGTACAGATAGCTCTCCCCAGTTCACAACTCTCTCGGTCTGACAGTAGTCGCTCGGCATCTTCGAGCGTCTTTACTCCCCCTACCAATTCCAATGCTCGCTCCTCGTGCGTCTTGCTCCAGGCCTCAAACTCTGGATCTTTGTCAAAATTTAAATTACGGTCCGGCAAATAGTTAAAATGGTTGGCCTTCACCGCCGTCTCGTCTAGCTTTTCTACATAACACTCTTTCGCTGTTCCCTCGACTCCGTAGCACTCGGTCGGGTCTGCTACAAACATATTCCCCCCGATTTTAGGATTAAATTTCTTGATTATCTCGACTGCCTCTTTCGCCGTGGCCGCATCTAAGATCAGGCGAATATATGGCTTACGAATGTAGCTTACTTGATCTTCGCTCGTCCGCACAAAGGTTGAGACGAAAGCTACCCCCGCCTCATTGATCCCTCCATAATAACCATCTTCATAGGGTACTGGGTTTTGGATTATCAACTTGCGATATTTATCTTGGGGTTTGTCAAAGAAAGCTATTTCGTCCTCATATCGCATCCACGACACGGGGTCGCGTGTCTTCATCAAATACCAGGTATCGTTAACTCGTTTGACTGCTTGTGTGCACATAAATCCTCCAATATTTTGCCAAATCTATCTTATTTATGATATACTGTCAAAAATGACGATCACTGTCGTCACATTGTGACACTTTGTCACTTTGTCACCGTAAAACATATGAATTACCAACAACGCACCCAGCAAGTACTTGAACAATTTGGCCTATCCAGTAACGAAGCCAGAGTTTATCAATCAGCGCTACAGTTAGGCGAGACCTCGCCATTTGGCATCAGTAAATCGACCGGTATCGCCCGTACCACTGTCTATACCGTCCTCACCGATCTCGCGCTCAAGGGATTAATAGAACTAGAATCTGCGACCGGCCTCATGAAACAACAGACCAAGGTGAGAGCCAAAAACCCAAGCGTCTTGCGCGAGATCCTCTGGGGTAAACGCGCGAGTCTTGTTCAACAAGAAGTGGATATCGTCGAAATTCTCCCCTTTCTTAAAAAAAAGTATCTCAAGGACACCACCAACGCTGATTTCCAGTTTTTCCCCGGCATGGAGGGAGCTAACCACGTAATGTTTGATTACGACGGCCTCGACCAAGATATCTACGTTTTTGACTATCAGATCCCCATGGATGCCACAGGGAGCAAAGCAATGAATGCAGGGGTAGATAAAGGCATCAAACTCTGGGCGCACGGCAAATCAACCGAATATAATCTCACCTCGCTCACGCCCTGGAGCAAACACGTGCTTAGTTATCAAGTAGAACGCAACCCGCATTATCTAGACAGGGTGCAGTACAGGACCCTGCCTTTTGAGATGACTAGTCTTGCGCTCACGCTCAGAGTCAAGGGGAATCGAGTCTGGATAGTCTCTGTCAAGGGTGATGAAGTTTGGGGTCTCAAAATCCGCTCTCAAAATCTCGCAGACTCACTGGTCTCGATCCACCAAGCCCTTTGGAAACTAGCCTCACCCATTACAAAAGACATGATCTCTTCCTGGGGCCCCAACGAATATCTCCAAGCCGAGAAAAACAAGTAATAAATCCTTGCGAGCTCCATTGCGCGATTATTGCGCGATTTGTGTTATAATTAGCTCATGTTTAGCCCACAATACCAGATTACAGATGAGATTTTATCCTGGCTTTCGGACATTGCCGAAATCAGGGGTAAAATCGCGCAAGCCAAGCTCTTGCCCGTGCGCGAAACGATCCTGCGTCGCCGCGCCATCATCAAAATGACCCACAGCAGTACCAGCATCGAGGGCAATACCTTGTCCGAAGCAGAGGTAGAGAAGGTTGCCGCTAAACAACCCATTTCTGCTACGCGGCATGATCGTCTCGAAGTCGAAAACTATCTGCGCGCGCTCGAAAAAATTGATCAATTCTCCACCAAACCCAGTATTACCCTGTCACGCCTCCTCACTCTCCATCGCCTACTCATGCATGGTCTGTTGCCCGCACCCAAAACCGGCGTTCTCCGCACCAGCCCCGTCTACATTGTTAATGCTCGCCTGGGCCACCCAGACGAGCTTGTTTATACCCCACCTCCCGCGACGCAGGTCAAGCCACTTGTCACCGATCTGCTCTCTTGGCACAATGCCTCTCCTGTTGTGCATCCCGTTATTCGCGCTGGGATTCTCCATTATCAGTTCGAATCAATTCATCCCTTCCCTGACGGCAACGGTCGCACTGGTCGCCTGCTCACTCTCCTTTCTCTTTACCAAGCCGGCTGGGACTTTCGTCGTGGTCTTGTCCTAGAAGAGTATTACAACCTCGATCGCCCAGCCTACTACCAGGCTCTCCAAGCGGGGAGAGACAATCTAACCGCCTGGCTTACCTATTTTGTTTGGGGGTTTTGGGTCGAAGCTCTACGCCTACAAGAATCAGTTATTTCACTCCTGGCCGGCACTGGAACCCTCCGCGATCGACATCTCGATAGCTCTGATCTCAAAATCATTGATTTTGTCCTCACTCTAGGCAAGGTAACTAGTAGCGACGTTAGCGACATCCTCTCGGTTCCTCTCCGCACCGCCCAATCTCGCCTCGCCCGCCTAGTCAAATTTCGCGTTCTCAACAAGTACGGCTCAGGCCCCTCCACACATTATCGACTAGTTAAAGTAAAATAAACCATGGCGCTACCTGGCACCACGTCTTTCACAATGTCCTCTCCACAATCATAAAACCTAATCAGGATCCACCAGCAAACTTATTACCGCTGTGGGCGAAGCCTTAATCGAACCCAATACTTCACCAACCAACAGATTTAACCCGCTTCTCACCATTACTTCTGTCAAAGTTTCGTCTTCCAAATGCCCCAAGAGCGCGCTTATATCAGCTACATTATCACTTGCTGGCCTTATTGCCATTTGCAACTGGCCAACCTGTTTGTCTAAAGAAAAATCATATTGATAATTCATAATTGGAAAATGAACTATTCCCACTCCCCTGTTTCTTATTGTAACTATTACCCCAACACCACCATCAACCGCTTTTGGGTCATATATTTGTACTACATCACCCGCTCGAATTATTTGTTCTTGTTTACCAAATCCCATTATTTACACTCCGGCCACTTACTCACTATCAACATCTCATCATGTTTCCTGGGCATCTCTTCCCAGATCGCTTCCGTCACAAACGGCATAAAGGGGTGGAGTAGCTTGAGCCCCGTCAGTAGCACATGTCGCAACACCGATAATGCGACCTCTTTATCTTCTCTGGCCTTTACTTTTTCGATATATAAATCCGCCACCCTGTGCCACATAAATTCATAAATCGTGTCAGCCGCCTCCGAAAATCTAAACTTTTCAAGCAGCTTCGTCATTTTCTTAATTATCTCGTTCAGTTCTTTCAATATTTCTTGATCCTCTTTTGGCAATGTCTTCATTTGAGAATTTGAGAATTTGAGATTTGTGATTTCGGTTTTTTCTGCCATTAGTAGAAAAAACCTCGCCATATTCCAAATCTTGTTCCCAAAGTTGCGCATCGCCCTCACCTTGTCTTCCGAGAGGGGAACTTTTCCTCCTTCGCCGTTGCCAAATAGCAGCGACATCCG